>CAYGCI010000076.1:0-7364 GCA_964348355.1 uncultured Nitrosopumilaceae archaeon
TGGAAGCTGCAGGGCAAGTCCATTGTGGCTGAGGTAGCCAAAATAATCTAGGGGGCAGGTGACCTCATACCCTTTTTTACCGCATCACCCATGATGATCTCCCCGTCCTGCAACGGATTTTTTCGGTTTAAGGGGGGTGCTCATCGCTTGAGCCGGGCGAACCGGAGCTGGCTTCCCGGCCGGACCCAGGGGCGTGTGCCCGGCCGGCTTGCAGAATCGGCGCACGGCCAAAAGGCCGGTCGCGGCTGCAGGATGGGTGGCCGCCACAAGCAGGCCAGGTGCCCGGCAGCTACGGGCTCTCCTCAAACATCCTGACCGCCTCCGGGCGGGGGCAGCTGGCCCTCCCCGGCATCTGCGCTCACAGGATGCCTGGAGGCATGCCCCACCTTCCCAAGCTTTCATCGGCTTGTCGGCATCAGGGCCCCCTGCAAATATTATATCTGCATGGAGCCACCATAGTCCATGGGATACAGGAGGTTCATCTCGACTAGGCTGGCAACGATGTTCGGGGTACTCCTCGTTACGCTGCTAGTCACGATACTGCTGGTCGGCTCCAACATGGATACCATACTAAAGCAGGGGGTGACGATCCAGGTCAGGACCGAGATAACCGAGAATCCGGCAGTCGCCGAAAGCTTTGCCGGCCCGGGGGAGTTTGAGGCCTATGTCCAGGAGCAGATAGATCAGAGGATCAGGTCGCTGGGACTAGACGAGCCATGGTATTCCCCGCAGAGGGTCGGGCTGACCATGTACAAGATCCTGATCCTGGACTTTGGGCATGCCACGTTTTTAACAAGCAGCTCGGGCTCATCAGACGTCAAGGACATCCTGTATGAAAAGCTCCCAAGGACGATCCTGCTGTTTACCACGGCGACCATAATCATCTCGGTCATAGGCATCTTCGTAGGCGCGCTGTCCGGAAGCAGGGTGGGCTCGGCAATCGACAGGTTTACGTCTACCTTTGCGGTGATCAGCTCAAGCTTTCCGGTGTGGTGGATCGGGCTGCTGATGATATTCCTGCTTGCGTTCACATACCAGATATTTCCGGCCAGGGCCACGCCCTCCATACCCGCAGATGATCCGGACTATCTTGCGTCACTGCTGTACCACATGGCGCTGCCGCTGATCACGATTGTAACGATCGGCTTTGGGACGTGGGCGTACCTTGTGAGAAACTTCATGGTGGGAGTCATCCAGGAGGACTTTATCGCGGCAAAGAGGACAATCGGCATCAGCAGGAGGAGGATCATCTACTCACATGCTCTAAAAAACGCGGCACCGCCAATAGTCACCATACTGGCGCTGAGCCTCTCCGGATCGCTGGGAGGCGCCATAATCACCGAGGCAGTCTTTGATTGGCCGGGCATGGGGCGGCTGTACTTTGAGGCAATCTCGGTAATGGACCTGCCGGTCATAATCGGCGCAACATATGTCCTTACGGTGTTCTTCCTGGCGAGCATCTTCATTGCAGACGTCCTGTATGGATACCTTGACCCGCGGGTGAGGACCGGAGATTGAGCGTCACGCCCGGGGAGATAAGGCGGGAGTTTGCGCGCAGCAGGATCGGGATTGCGGGAGTCGGCATACTTGCGGTCCTGGTCGCAGTGTCGCTTGCAACGCTGGCGGCGGTCCCTGCAGAGACGCTCGAGCAGTGGAACAACCCTGCAAGGTGGCTGTCATATCCAAAAACGGCGCTGCCGTCCTGGGCAAACGCATTCCTGAGCGAGAAGGTACCCGAGCACCAGATTATCGAGGACTATCACTATACAGAGCAGCAGGCAGGCTCGCTGCACGTGAGGACGATGCAGTATCCGGTAAGCTTTCAGTACGATCAGTTTCCCAACGACTTTATCTACAACCTAGAGCTGGAATACTCGTCAAGTCCGCTAGTCGAGATCACGGTTGCAAGGCCGGACGGAGTCCGCCTGGAGCTGTTCAGGACGTCGCTGCCGCACCTGCAGTCAAGCGCGGACCACAGCGAACAGGTGTTCTCAACGGACAGCCTGGTCAGGAAAAACCTGATGTTCAGATCCGAGGCGTATGACTTTGACATATCCGGGCTTCCCGCAGAGGAGATAGTGTTCTCCCATGCAGACATGCCGCGGCCGCTCAGGGGGGACTATACGTTTACAGTCAGCCTGCTCGGCCAAGGCGATCTGGACATAAAAAAGTCCCAGCTCATCCTCGGGGGAAAGGCGTTCGGGGTCATCGGCACGGACGAGCTCAGGCGGGACCTGGCAGTAGGACTGCTCTGGGGGACGCCGCTGGCGCTGTTCATCGGACTGGCCGTGTCTGTAGGCTCAGTTACGATGGGCCTGGTCTACGGGGTGTACGCAGGATTCAAGGGGAGGGCGACTGACGAGGCGATGATGAGGCTCAACGACGTCGTTTACGCGCTGCCGGCGCTGCCGTTTTTGATCATCCTGGCAGTCACCGTCAGCAGCAGCATCTTTGTCATGGTCGGGTTCCTGATGGTGTTCGGATGGGTGGGGATTGCCAAGGTCTCAAGAAGCATGTCGCTGCAAATCAAGACTAGGGGGTACGTCGATGCCGCAAGGATGATGGGGCAGAGCGACTCTAGGATTATCCTCAAGCACATCCTGCCGCAGCTGCTGCCGTACGCGTTTGCAAGCATAGCAATCTCGGTCCCGGCAGCCGTGACCACCGAGGCCGGGCTGAGCTTTCTGGGGCTGGGGGATCCATCGTTTCCAACGTGGGGCCAGATACTGCACGATGCGAGCACCTACGGGGCGGCGGCCAGGGGGCTGTGGTGGTGGATCATGCCGCCGGGAATAATGATTGCGGTTACCGGCCTTGCCTTTGTCTTTATAGGAAACGCGCTGGATGCCATAGCAAACCCGAGGCTGAGGAGGTAGGCGGCCCTACGGCGTAAAGCCCCGGATCGTCTCCACGGCCGAGTCGGTCAGGCGGATGGTATACGTGGCAGCGTTTGGATCCTCCTCCCTGGCTTGTGCCAGGACCTCCACAAAGTCGGTCTTTTCCTGCTCGACGGCGCCGGCCTCGTGGGCGCACAGGGTAAAGGCCTTTAGGTTGAGCCTGTTTGCCAGCAGGTACGAGATGAATTTTTTGTAGCCCTCGGGATCGTTCCACCTGATCCCCTTGTCGCTTGCCACGGCTATCCACACGTCGATGCTGTTCTGAAAGGCCACCTTTTCTCGAAGGGATTCTAGGGACATTTTTAAAAGTCAGCGCGCTTCATTTTAGAGCCGCACCTAGGACACGAGCCGCCCTTGTACTTGTGGTTGCATACCAGGCATACGTACCGCACCGAGCCCCGGTTCATGCCCTGGCCCATGCCGAACAGTCCGCCGCCGGCCCCCGAGTCAGAGCCCCCATAGCCGCCGCGCATGCGGCTCATGTACCGGCGCCTGAGAAACAGCGGGAACATGATGAAGATTGCAAGGGCCGCACCCAGCCCGTAGGGGAACGGAAGTATCATCTGCAGCCCTATGCTTACTGCCAGCGATGCAAACAGGAAGATCAGGTAGCCCTTATAGTTAATCAATACAGGGTAACTCACTCAAAAAACCTTATAAAGGTTATTGGAGATTTTTTGAAAAAAACGCCACGGTTCCGGCCGGGATTATTTCTCCTCGGGCAGGACCACCGGGATTTCATTGCCGCTCCTGTCCCATGCAAAGATGTCCCCGTCCTCGTAGGGGGACTTTACAATGACGGAGACCAGGCCGTAAAAGTTCTGCAGGTCCTCCAGGGAGGGCTCGGCAGACCCGGTGGGGTGCGAGTGCATCACCCCTATATACGACGTGTCAAGGGGCAGAAAGGAGTGAGGAAATCCGGCCCAAGTAGTTCCGGTTTCGGCAAACGGCGGGATGACCAGATCGTCGACAAGCATGTTGCCGTTCTTGGATCTTCCCTTTAGAATCAGTATGGCCTCGTTTGGATGGCTCATCTTGCAAAACGATATAATACCGTCACGTGACTTTGGGGAGAGCGTCACCTTGCGTTCAAAGGGCCTTGACTTGAAGATCATGACGGCTCGCCGATTGTATACCTCGTATCGCCGAGCCGGTTCATCACGGACGCGATCTCCCTGATACGGGAGGACCTGCCTGACTCTAGCGCGTCGATCTCTGACCTGAGATCCCTTATCCTGGACTGCGAGAAGCTGCTGTCCTCTTTGAGCTTTGAGTGCCGCCTCTGGTACCCCTCAAGCACGTCCAGGTCCAGGCTTTGCAGCTCGTCTTGCAGCCTGCCCTGCTCGGAGAGAAACGAGTCAACGGTCTGGATGAATCCGTCAACCTTTGATATCGTATCGTCAATGTACCCGAGCGTCTTTTCTGGCTCCTTGACGGAGAGGTGATCCATGGCGATTGCCTTTCTGATGCTCTCCAGTATGGCCATGATGCCGTCCCTGTTTTGCGGCAGGAATGCATCAAACGGGGAGGAGAGGAATTTTGCAATGATTGCCCTGGTCTCCTTGTCCAGGGCCGAGCCGTATTCATACTTGGATACGGGCCGAGAAATCAGGATGGTCTGGTTGTTGATCTGGCTTTCAATCCGGGATTTTTTTGACTCCAGGCCGGACAGCTGCCTGCGGATGGACTGGTACTTTTCATACTTTGGGGAGGACTTGAACTCGCGGATCCTAGCCTCTAGGGACTCTGCGTCTTTGGCGTTCTCCGAGATGGTCTTTTGGAGGCTGGAGATTTTCTCGGAGCTGCTCCGGACTGCCGACTGATCAGAGTCAAGCTTTGAGAGCAGATCTGATATCCTCGACTGGTTCTCCTCAAGCTCGGTGAACCGCTTCAGGAGCCGGTTCATGTGATCAAGATCCTCGGTGAACCTTTCCAGGATTTCCTTTAGTTTTCCGGCGTGCTTTTTGGCGAATATGTGGATGACGCGGGTCTGCCTTCCCAGGACATCCCCTATTTTCGTCAGTGTCTGGGACGCCATTCTGTTGAATGCCCTGACGTCGTCAACGGAGGCCAGCTCCGGAAACTTCCGCTCTGACTCTTTGTGTATGGCGTCCAGAACCTGCTTTTTGCCGCGCTTTACTATGGTTGCGATGTTGGTGTCAATGTCATTGGTGTTCAGCTTTTCCTTTTCAAGCTCGATTGCAATCCTCAGCAGCGACTCTATGTGTCGGGTTATGGGAAACTGCAGCTTCCTGGTCTGCTCAAGAAGCCGGTCGGACTCTTGCCGCACAAGGCCGTCTAGTATCTGGGGGATCTCGGAGAGCGAGATGTCCCGGTGTGCAGCTGCCGGGGCCTCCTCCCGTTCCTCCCTTTTCCTTCCCCATCCGAAAACCATTTTCCTTATTCATACGTGGGGGATTAAATGTGTTAGAGACCCGTGGGCAGCTAGGCAAAACGCGCCACAGGGCGGGCTCGGATCCCGCAAGAGGCAGACCGGATCATCACTGTTTTGGCACAGGCCGGATCACCGGACCTCGCCACAGGGCAGGGGCCGAAGAGGGTAGCAGGTCGGGCGCGAAGTTCAGATGTGAATTTTGTCATCTCGGGGAGGCCTCCCATGTAGATTCGTGCCTAAAGCCAGGAGCAGCTTCGAGCTCACCTTTTACCGAAGAGGCCGAAATAATATTGACATTCAAGGCGGCGCCATGGCTATCAGGGGGAAGCATTCGTCACATATGTCCACCTTTCCACTCCACTTTTCTTTAATTTTTTTTTAAAGGCTATCAGGGGGAAGCATTCGTCACATGTGTCCACAGCCCGACAGGGCCAGGGCATGGGGTCACGTCCCCCTGCCGGCTAGGCGTGAAAATCATAGACATGCATGCCAACTCGTCCCTGATTGGCAGGGGCAGGTGACATCGTACGGATCGGGATTTGTAAAACTTAATACTCGTAAAAATTTGAAGTTTTCATGAGAAAGTCGTTCCACTCTGGCCGCGTAAAAAGATCAACCGTCGTAAAGACGCCAATGGACAGGGTCTGGCGGAGCATCAGCAACATCACAGAGATGCCGGGGTGGGCAGCCGGCGTGAGGGGCTGCAGGCTCAAAACCGGGGTCAAGCGAGGCATAGGCGCGGTGCGGGACCTGACGTTTGAGGACGGAAACAGGGTCGAGGAGCACATGGTTGCATGGAAGAGTGGGGAGTCGTTTTCATACATCGCGGTTTCAGGACTGCCGTTGAGGGCATACGTGGCGACGATTTCGCTGGAAAAAAAATCCCGGGCCTCGACAAAGATTACCTGGCAGTCGTACCTCAACAGCAAGGAGATGACCGAAGGGCAGTTTGCGGAATTCCTGGCACTTATGGGGGCGTTCTACAGGGACTCGCTTGACAACCTCAGGATCATACTAGAGGAAAAGCAGACCAAAAGGTAAATACGGTAATCTTGAAGATGGGACATGAGCGACACTAGATTCACGCTGCTCGGAGTCGCCCTGATCTTTGCGGGATTTTTGATTCTAGGGGCGTTTGGCTCTCAGTACCACTCGGCGACAGTCGAGTCACAGGAGTTCGGTGACTGTCACGAATACTTTGAGGACAGGCCTCCCCAGGAGACCAGCTGCGAGTTTGAGCTGCTTGACAAGACGCTGTTTTTTGCACTGGTTATAGGGCTGATCACGGCAGGGATAGCCTTCCTGATCAAGGGGGTCAGAGGCGGATGGGATCAGAAGGTAAGATCGGAGGACATGGTGGGGCCGGGAGCAGGCAGCGAGGACTCGGACACGGGCAAGGCAGGCAGGCCGGAAAAGCCCGAGGAATAGACCAGGCAAGCGGATCTGACAGGAGGTCCTGCGCGGCTGCCCACCGGGCCCCTCCAAAAATGATCCCGCAGCCGCGGATCCCGGCAGTGCCGGCCGCACGCCAGATGAAGACCGGCCAGGGTACAAGCCAGACGGCCGCGTCAAGGCTATTGGACGTCCTTTTTTACAAGGGATACCGTTGAGCGAATCTTGTCCAGCTTTTGAATCTCCCAGGTTATGACCTCGCGGAGCTTTTCCAGGTGATCGGCTTCCACCTTGACCATGATGTCATGTGCGCCAAACGTCCCAAAGACATCCTTTACGCTCTGAATCTCTTTGATTTTCTCGATCAGGCCCTCCTCTGCGCCCAGCTCGCAGTTGATCAATACATAGCCGACGGTCATGACTCACCTGAAAGGAAATGGTATTTCAAAGTTGGGATGAACGATCAGGCCCTACCTAAAATGGTTAAATCGGACGGGACGCCACCAAAGGCATGGAGGACGGACAGGGGGAAATCTATCCACTAGGATACGAGCCAGCACAGAAGATCAAAAGTGATCCGGGGGTCAGAAACCAGCTGCTAGATGCCATCCTAAAATCGGCGCCGACGGAGGTCACAGACACCGACATTTTTGCAGTGATGGGAAAAAGACGCTCCACCA
>CAYGCI010000077.1:0-7293 GCA_964348355.1 uncultured Nitrosopumilaceae archaeon
TTTGCAGGCAAGCTAGTCGTTGCGCTTTTGTTGCCGGGACTGGCCGTCATGCCGCCTGCCACAGATGCGCTCGGCTATGTGGCACCGCCGGTCAGCTTTGGGGGCACGGATGCCACGGTAAGAGTCGCAGTTACCCCCTACGACATCACGGCAGGCCAGACGGATGATGTCAACATGCGGGTCAGCTTTTTTGACATAGCAACCGGCACGAATTTTAGCGATGTTTTATACAGGATTGAGATTTACCGCAATGGCGACCTGCTGGCACGCAATCTTTTCTATGATGCAGACGGCACCCTCGACATAGAGATAAGGCCCGTCCTGACATGCGACTGGCCGCACCCCTGGCGATGCACCGAGTATTTTGGTCAAGTCCATGCAATTACCGGGGGACTGTTTGCCGGGGATGGGGCTAGACCCGTGATCCAGGGACCGGTATTTGACAGGGGGGGACTGTACAACATCCGGGTGATGATTGAGGACGCGGCCTATCCGAAGAGCTTGCCTGATGTGCCGCTGGAATTTGATGCCCCTTTTGGCGTGGCCCAGGAATACGACTTTCTCGTCCGGACCGTGCAGGCACGGGAGGTTCCCATAGTTGTAAAGACATACTATGATGATATCACGGCATTTGACTATTCTATCGGCGACGACTCGATCTCATTTGAAATGCCCTTTGACTGGTCTCCCGAGCGCGTCTCCCGGGTTCAGGTGGTGCACCAGGATATCAGGATCCCAAAAGACCTTGGGCCATACGCGGAGTTTCCCCTCAGGGGATATGTCAACGGAGTGGAGGCCGGTGACAGAGTCGTCCTTTTTGATCCGTATTCTTATCATGATACAAACGCAGTCCACTTCTTGGTTACCGCCGGGGATCTGGAAAGAATCAGCCGGGCTTTGGGCCCGCCGAACCGTGACTCCGAAAAAATGATCTTCAGGCTAGTGCCCCAAAGCGGCGTCTGGCAGCCAGACGAGATTGCGATTCCGTCCTGGGTAAAGGCAAACGCGGGCCTGTGGTCGGGCGGCCATATCGATGATTCGACGTTTGTGGGCGGGATCCAATACATGATCAGGGAGGGAATCATTACGATCCCGGGTGCCGATCTGCAGGCCGAGGCGCAGTCAGAAATCCCGTCATGGATAAGGCTCAATGCACAGCTCTGGTCGGAGGGGCGCATTGACGATCAGACCTTTGCAAGGGGCCTGCAGTGGCTGGCAGCCAACGGGATAATCACAGTCTAGGCGCACTCTTCACGGGGGGCACAGACGATGCCGGCTGCATTCCGCAAGGCCGGCCATGCGCATCGGGATGCCGGCAGCAAAATACAGGCAGCCCGAAAACCGCATCGCATGTGGAGCCCGCACACACCGCCGCAGAACCCGGCTCCGACCGGGCAGAAGGCGCCCGGATCCAGCTCGTCGGACGGGGCGCCCGCACCGCCTTCCAGGATGTAACCGGATCCGTGGCGGCTCAGACGGCGACGTGCGGATCTGCAGGAGGCCTGATCTGAACTGCCTTGGATTTGGAGCCGTTTACTTCTGAAGACCGGCCTCCGGGTTTAACTTAATATTAGGAAATTCGAGACCGATCATAATGGCCTTCGACAAGGGAGCCCTGATCCTCGTAGAGTATACTGCAAGGATAAAGGACACCGGCGAAGTATTTGATACGACCATCAAGGGGGATGCGGTGGCGCACTCCATCCACGAACCAAGCACGAACTATATGCCAAAGCTGGTCTCAATCGGCGAGTCCTGGGTCCTCAAGGGGCTTGACGAGGGACTTGCCGAGACAAGCGCAGGAGACAGGCTGTCAATCGAGGTTGCACCGGACAAGGGATTCGGCCAGAGGGATCCCGGCAAGGTCAGGATGATCCCCCTGCGAAAGCTCGGGGAGGACGCCGAAAAGGTCTCGGTAGGCGACACAGTCGAGATAGACAACAGAAAAGGCACCATCAGGCTTATCGGATCAGGAAGGGTCCAGATCGACTTTAACCACAGGTATGCGGGCAGGACGCTCGTATATGACGTACATGTCGTGAAATCCCTTGACACCGACAGTGATAAAATCGGGGGCATCCTGCAGCACCATCTGCAGGTTGAACATACAAGCCTGCAGTTTGAAAGCGACGGGGAGGGCCTGGACATTGAAATTCCAGAGGAGATGTTCCGCACAGATGGCCTGCAGACGACCAAGCACCTGATCCAGCTTGACATCTTCAAGTTCGTCCCGTCCCTGAAGGCGATCACCTTCATGGAAACCTATGAGAACAAGGCAAGAAGGTACGACGAGCCGGAGGCCAAAGAGCAAAACCTGAACAGCTCTATACCACTTTCGTAGTCTTTGCAAGATCTGCGGCGGCTTTTTCCGTCATTTTCCTCTCTTTTAGTATCGTATATCGGTCCGGACGCAGCTGTTGCGCAGTCATCAGCGCCTCTACGACCTGCCCCCCCGTCAGCCCGATCTCCCCCGCGGACGTCGGGGCCCCGACGTCCTTGAGGGTCCTGACAATCCTCCTCCAGTCCTGTCCGTGCAGCCTTGCCATCATTATCGCGCCTATCCCGCACTTTTCCCCGTGAAGCCCCCTTCCGGGCGCAATCTTGTCCAGCGCGTGCGAAAAGAGGTGCTCCGAGCCCGAGCACGGCCTGCTGCTGCCCGCAATACACGAGGCGACCCCCGCGCTGATCAGGGCCTCGACGACAATCCTGGAATCAACCCCCCTTTCTGCAAACAGGCCAGAGTTCTCCAGGATCATGTCCGCGCTCATCAGTGCCAGGCTTGCCGAATAGCGCCCATAGTACTCCCCCGTCTTTTTGTGGCCCAGCTCCCAGTCCCTCACGGCCGTGATGTTTGCGACCAGGTCGCCGCACCCGCTTGCAAGCAGCCTCCCCGGGGCCTTTTTGATTATGTCAATGTCCACAAATACCCCGTGCGGGGACGAGGCCACGATCGAGTGCGGCTTGTCGCCCTTGACGGAGACAAACGGGCTGGAGATCCCGTCATGCGATGCGGCAGTCGGCACGCTCACAAACGGCCTTTTCAGGCTGAATGCGACGATCTTTGCAATGTCTACCGCGCGGCCTCCCCCGATTCCGACGACCGTATCGCTCCTGTCCCCCCTTACCTGCCTTTCCACAGCCCTGATGGAGTCGTACTCATTCCCGCCGGCAAGGTGCCAGCTGAGCCTGATTCCGGATCTCTTGAGCGACCCCTCGACCTTCCTCTGAATGATCCTTTTCACATGGGCCCCCGTAATCAGCGACACCCGCCTTGAGCCGTCCAGCTTTTTGAGAAATCCCCCAAAGCCGGCCATGTTCTTCTCCCCTATTACAATCAGGCGTGGGAGCTCCATCGTGTGTGATTTCATGCGATCATGATTTTTTGTCGCTATTTATCGTTTGTAACAGGATAGCCCCCGCCTAGGCAGCAGTCAGGCACGAATCTGCCTGCAGTTGTGATTTTCATGCCTGACCTGCAAGGGACGTGACTCCAACTCTAGGCAAGGGCTAACCTGGTAACAGCTCGGGCTTTGGAAGATCAGGCGTGAGTTTTGCCATCTCGGGGAGACCACCCGTGTAGATTCGTGCCTAAAATCAGGAGCAGCTTCCAGAGCCCGAGCTGTTACCTAACCTGTTACTATCGTTTCAGAGGGGGGCCAGGGGCCTTGGCCTCCGGGCGGCACTGCCGGCCGGAACCTTGATCACCACGCCCCCCGGCGCCGTATCCCCGGGAGGGGGCAAACTCCTGCCCGGAGAGGCGACAAAAAGTTATTTAAAAGGGTCTCATGCACCTGAATCATCTTCATAGGTGTAATTTTTGTCAAATAACGTACAAGAAAAAATACTGCACGGAACCACCACGGTAGGTATCAGGGCCAGCGACGGCGTTGTCCTGTGTGCAGACATGAGGGCCAGCGCGGGCTATTTCATTGCAAACAACAATACCATGAAGATCCAGCAGCTGGATCTTCATGCCGGCCTTACCCTGGCCGGCGGCGTCGCAGACGCCCAGAACATCACCGACATCCTGCGCTACCATGCAAACCTGCACCGCGTCCAAAAGCAGGAACCGATTCCAGTCAAGTCGCTGACCAGGCTTACCTCGCTGATCTTCCACCAGAACAGGGGCTATCCGTTCATTGCCGACATCCTGGTTGGCGGCTATGATCTCGGCGGACCCGCGCTGTTCAACATTGACATGTTCGGCTCCGTCGAGGAAAAGGCATACGTTACGACAGGCAGCGGCTCCCCGGTGGCATACGGCCTTCTTGAGGACGAGTACAGGGAGGATCTCGCCGTCGAGGACGCCAAAAAAATCGCCCTCAGGGCGGTAAGGGCGGCAATTGTCAGGAACATCGGCACCGGCGACGGGATCAACGTTGCGACGATAGACAAGGACGGATTCCGCCTTTTGACCGGCGAGCAGAAAAAGGCAATCATAGAACTATAGTGATCTAATGCAAAAAAAACACCGCGACAAGGAACTGCCCTCAGCCCAAAATGTAATGGCGGCAATACTGCAAAGTATACCAAGGGAGGCCAGCGTGACAAAGATAGAGTACGAGGGCCCCCGGATCGCGCTCTATACGAGCTCCCCGAGATTCCTGATGGAGAACAACGGCGTGATCTCAAACCTGGTCAACGTAATCAAGAAAAGAATCGTCGTGCGGACGGCCGAGGCGATAAGAAAGTCCGAGGAGGATGCGCGGAAGATCATCGCCAGGGAGGTTCCCGCCGATGCCGGCCTGCATGCAACGTTCTTTGACACTGCCACGGGGGAGGTCTCGATCGAGGCCAAGCGCCCGTGGCTGCTTCAAAGAAACGCAAAGGAGTTCAACCAGGTCGACGTAACCGAAAAGACCGGCTGGCGCCTGAGAATCAGAAAGGCGACCACCATTCCCTCCAGTACGATCCAGACCATCAACTACAACCTCAAGGTCTCATCGGCCGAGCGCAGCAAGCAGCTGCGCCAGATCGGCGACGAGATCTTCAGGCCCCGGCTTGCGCAGCGATCCGAGGTCTCCCTTCTGACGCTGGGCGGATTCGGGCAGGTGGGACGCTCCTGCATGCTGCTGTCCACGCCCGAGAGCAAGATCCTGATTGACTGCGGCGTCAACCCCGGCGCGCACCATGCAATGGACGCGTATCCCAGGCTGGACTGGGCAAACGTCACGCTCGATGACCTGGACGCCATAGTCATCGGCCACGCCCACCTGGATCACACCGGGTTTCTTCCCACCCTGTGCAAGTACGGCTACAGGGGGCCGGTTTACTGCACGGAGCCCACCCTGCCGATGATGAACCTGATACAGCTGGACGCCATCAAGGTCGCCACCGCGCAGGGCAGGGTTCCGCTGTATTCGGAGCGCGACGTCAAGCAGATCATGAGGCAGGCAATTACACTGCCCTACGGGACCGTGACTGACATATCCCCCGACATCAAGCTGGTCCTGGCAAACGCGGGACACATACTCGGCTCGGCCCTGTGCCACTTTCACATCGGAAGCGGTGATCACAACTTTGTCTATTCGGGGGACCTCAAGTTTGGGAGGAGCATCCTGTTTGAGGCTGCCAGCTGGAACTTCCCGAGGGCCGAGACCCTGCTGATTGAGAGCACGTACGGCTCAAAGGAGGACATCCAGCCGACGAGGCAGGAGGTCGAGTCTGCCTTCATCAACGCGATCAACAACACTCTTGCCGACGGGGGAAAGGTGCTCATCCCCATCCCTGCAGTGGGCCGCGCGCAGGAGATCATGATGGTGCTTGACCACTACATGAAGTCGGGGGAGATGGTCGAGGCCCCGGTATTCACCGAGGGGATGATCGCCGAGGCGTCTGCGATCCACGAGGCCTACCCGGAGTACCTCGAGCGGGAGCTGAGAAAGAAGATCCTTGAGACCGACGACAACCCCTTTGACTCTGAATACTTTACGAATATTGAGCATGCCGACGCGCGGGAGGAGCCGCTGCGCGGGGACTCCCCGTGCATAATACTGGCGACCTCCGGCATGCTTGAGGGGGGCCCAGTCCTGGAGTACTTTAAGAACATAGCACCTGACAAGAGGAACAAGATCCTGTTCGTGTCCTACCAGGTCAACGGCACCATGGGCAGGCGCGTACTGGACGGCGCGCGCCAGGTCTCGATGCTGGGAAGGGAGGGCAAGGTCGAGGCCGTGACGATCAGCTGCGGGGTGGAAAAGCTCGACGGATTCAGCGGCCACAGCGACTATAACCAGCTGATGTCGTTTGTGCAGAGACTGCGGCCCAAGCTCCGCCGCGTCCTTGTAAACCACGGCGAGAGGAGAAAGTCCGAGAACCTTGCAATGAACATACGCAGGATGTACAGGCTGCCTGCCCACTATCCACAGATCCAAGAGGCCATAAAGTTATTTTAGCTCATAGTCGGGCTTCCAGATCTTCACGCTGGACGGCGTCACGATGATCCTCTCCTCGCCCAGCCTTGCGATCTCCGCATCGGATGACCTTGCAACAGAGTACAGCTCCTCGACGAGCCCCCTCAGCTGATCCACGTCCTTTTGCGCAAGCGGCGTGACGCGCAGGATCAGGATCATCCCCTTCTTGATGTCCTCTGCAATCGAGTGGATGTCGCTGGAGTCCCTGATGGTTATCGCCTTCAGATACGTGGGGCTTTCCTGCTTTTGCATCAATTCTGGGTTGATCTACTCACTCAAAAACTCTTCCTTGATTTCGTGCGTAGGTCCGCTAGTAGATCCTCATTGGCAGGTACTGCGCCTCCTCGGCGGGCTTTGTGGAGATTTCGGACCCCTCCCCGCCCCTGTCGATGACGACTGCGGCCTCCTGCCCGTCCGGGGCGTCCGAGTATCTCAGCGTGATGGCAGCCGCCAGTTTCAGGTTTTCACCGGCGACTCCCCCCCTTATAATCGAGGTCGGGCCCATGTGGTCCCTTGCCTCCAGCAGGACATCCTCCGGCAGCGAGAGGGAGCGTATCACCATGTTCTCGTCATGATCCCTGCCCACGACCAGCTTTGATGACCCGTCAAGCCTGAACTGCCTCCCGACCTTCAGCAGGTCAATGTCGTTGATCGTCGGCGTCTCGACGTGCTCAAAGAGATCCCTGGCCCTCAGTCCGAACGACGGATCGGTCAGCAGGCATCCGCCGCCCGCGTTCGGGGGATCCTCTATGCCGTATTTGCCGGCCATCTCAAGCTGGGCCCTCCTTGTGCGACCCCTTATCATGCCGAGTTCCTCCCTTTTGATCAGCCCGTCCCTTTCGGCGTCGGTCGGGGGCAGCAGGCCTCCTGAGAGCGGCCT
>CAYGCI010000078.1:0-7274 GCA_964348355.1 uncultured Nitrosopumilaceae archaeon
TTCATCGTACGGCACCAAAGGGAGGCAGGCAAATGATGTCAGAGCTACGCAAAAACGCCCAAAAAGTGGTTCGAAAATACGGGATCCAGATCAGTGCCCCGGTTGTATACTAAAATAATTGAAGGAATGCAGAAAAGCCATGTATGATGTAGTAGTTGCCGGGGGGAGCATAGCAGGCCTGCTGTGCGCAAGGGAGATAGCGCGTGGCGGATTTTCGGTTCTGGTCTTGGAGGAGGACCATGAGATAGGCACCCCGGAGCACTGCAGCGGGCTGGTAAGCAGCAGGGGGCTGGGCGAGCTTGGCATAATACCGTCACAGAAAGCCTTTGAGCACATGGTGGGGTCTGCGGAGGTCTTTGCGCCCGGGGGAAGGCGCATCACCCTGGATGCAAAGAATCAGAAGGTGGTGGAGGTAAGCAGGAGGGAGCTGGACAAGCAGGCGGCATTCCAGGCACAGAAAAGCGGCGCAGTGGTGAGGGTAAAGGCGCCGGTCCTGGAATTCAAGGGCGGCGCGGTCAGGACCAGGGACGAGACAATAGGCTGCAGGCTCATCGTGGATGCAAGGGGGGTCTCATCACTTGTCCAAAAGGACAAGGGGGGGATCCTGGCATCCGCACAATACGAGGTTTATGCAGGCTGGATTTCAAAGGGCAAAATACAGCTGTTCTTTGATCAGGAAAAATACCCCGGGTTCTTTGCGTGGGTCGTGCCGTCTGGAGAATCACGGGGAAAGGTGGGGGTTGCAGGCAGGGGGATAAACCCCGCAAGCCGGCTGGAGGAATTCCTGGCACAAAGGGGGGACTGCTCCATAATCAGGAAAATTTTTGCGCCAATATGGGTAAAAGGCCCAATCGGGACATTCGTCAATGGGGACGTCATAGCCGTCGGGGACGCCGCGGGACAAACCAAGCCGACTACGGCCGGGGGGATATACACGGCCGGGATGGGCGGAATCCTGGCGGGCCAGTCAATCTCAGAGTACCTAAAAACGGGCGATTCCGGGGAGCTTGAAAAGTACCAAAGGCGGTGGAACGAGAGGTTTGGGCGCGAGTTTGAAAGGCAGCTGCTTGCAAGAAGGATGCTGGAGAGGCTGGACAACAACACTCTGGATAAAATATTTGATGCCGTAACCCCGGCAATGCTTGCAGAGATCTCCGAGCAAGACGACTTTGACTTTCACACGGGCTCTCTTGTAAAGCTGCTGGGGCTCAGGGGATCCCTAAAGACCGCGCAGGCGCTGATTGGGGGGGAAATCAAAAAGCTGCTCGGGTGAGTAAGTCCAGCCCTCAGAGGCGCCCCGTGGTGCGTACAATTGAAAATCAAACATTTTTTGTCGAAACAGGCATGATGCAAAGTCACGTTCAAATTTTTGATGTGCACACCGCACAAAACAGCTTAATCCAAAACAGCTCAGGCCAGGCTGCCTGCAGATCCGCACGTGGCCGCCTGCACCGCCGCGAGTCCGGCGACACCCGTGAAGACAAATCTAGGGAAGGTATAAATGCGGTAGTCAGAGATTTCCGTTATGTCGTCTGCCATCTCACTGCCCCTTTGCAGCTGCTGTCACAGATACATCATGCCCAATGACAAGTGCGTAAAGTTTGACTGTCCGGAATGCGGCTCGGTCCTGATTTGGAGGTGCGAGAGCTGCAGAGAGTCGGCAAGGGAGTTTGTTTGCGGGTCGTGCAACTTCCGGGGGCCCTAGAAAATGGCGCAGCTGCTCCTGGTCTGCAAAATACTGCCAGAGGGGATGGAGGTAGACGTAGACGGGCTGCCGGGCAAGATCGAAGAAAAGCTTCCAGACGAGATCAGGTCCAGAAACCACGAAAAAGTGCCGCTGGCATTCGGACTGTTCTTCCTGAAGATGGAGTTCATTATGGCAGATGCTGGGGGATTATTGGATAAACTAGAGGAGGTAATAAGGTCCGTCGAGGGTGTCAGCGAGTTCGAGGTTTTGCAGCAAAGCAGAATGTCAGTTGACATGAAGTAGGTGGGTTCATTGGCACGTAATGACGAGCCCTTGCAGATGCGTATAGGCGAGGCCAAGCAGCGGGATATTGGAAAAAAGCGCGCACGCATGGGCCCCGATGCCATGGACTATCTCAAGGTAACCCCCGGGGACATCATTGAGATCCGGGGAAGCAAGACAAGCAGCGCGGTGGTGTGGCCCGCAGACGAGGATGAAAAGCACCCCGACGTCGTCAGAGTCGACGGGCAGACCAGGAAAAACATCGGCTCGTCCCTAAACGACATCGTAAAAATCCAAAAGGCGTCTGCCAAGGTCGCAAAATCCGTCACGCTGATGCCGGTAAACGACTCGGTCACCGTGGACAAGGAGTTTACCGACTTTGTAAAAAACCGGCTAAAGGGAATGCCGCTCTCGGAGGGGGACGAGATCTCAGTGATGATCCTGGGAAACTCCATGGACTTTAAGGTCAACAAGGCAAACCCAAAATCAATCGTAAAAATAGACAGGGCCACGACCCTTGCAATCTCGGCCGAGTCCATCGAGAGAAAGCCTAGGGTGACCTATGAGGAGGTGGGGGGCCTGCAGGCAGAAATCAAGGCCATGAGGGAGATAGTGGAGCTTCCGCTGCGGCATCCGGAGCTGTTCAACAGGCTGGGGGTCGAGGCGCACAGCGGAATACTGCTTTACGGCCCGCCCGGATGCGGCAAGACCCTCATTGCCAAGGTCCTGGCAAGCGAGTCTGAGGCCAACATGTACTCGATCAACGGCCCCGAAATCATGAACAAGTACTATGGGGAGACTGAGGCCAAGCTCAGGGAGATCTTCAAGGAGGCCAAGGACAACTCCCCGAGCATAATATTCATCGACGAGATCGATGCGATTGCGCCAAAGAGGGAGGAGGCATACGGGGACGTGGAAAAGAGAGTCGTGGCACAAATGCTTGCGCTGATGGACGGACTGACAGACAGGGGAAACGTGATTGTCCTGGGTGCGACCAACAGGCCGGACAGCGTGGATCCCGCACTGAGGCGGCCGGGCAGGTTTGACAGGGAGTTTGAGATTTCGGTGCCAAACGAGGACGGGCGGTACGAGGTCCTCCTCATTCACACCAGGGGCATGCCGATTGCAGAGGGGATAGATCTCAAGGATCTGGCATCGGAGCTGCACGGATACACTGGGGCCGACATAAAGTCGCTGTGCAGGGAGGCCGCGATGAAGGCAATCAGGAGGTACCTGCCCGAGATCGACCTGGAGGCAGAACAGATTCCGTCTGAGGTCCTGCAGTCGATGGAGATAAAGCTGCTGGACTTTTATGATGCCATGCACGAGGTCGTCCCTACCGCGATGAGGGAGTTCTATGTGGAGAGGCCAAAGGTCTGGTGGGATGACGTGGGTGGCCTGGGGGACATCAAGAGGGCGCTCAATGACAACCTGCTGCTGGGGATGAGGGAGCCTGAACGGTTCAGCAGGATGGGGGTAAAGCCTCCAAAAGGCGCGCTGATCTACGGGGCCCCCGGATGCGGCAAGACGCTCCTGGCAAGGGCGCTGGCAACAGAGAGTGGGGCAAACATGATTCTGGTAAGGGGGCCTGAAATCCTCTCCAAGTGGGTGGGAGAGTCCGAAAAGGCCGTAAGGGAAATCTTTAGAAAGGCAAAGGCGTCATCGCCCTGCGTCATCATCTTCGACGAGATGGACTCGCTTGCAAGGTACAAGACAGACGAGGGGGGGGTGGGGGAAAACATTCTCAGCCAGCTGCTGACGGAGATGGAGGAGAGCACCGCCTCAAGGGTGGTAATCGTGGGGATCACCAACAGGCCGGACCTGCTGGACAACTCGCTGCTGAGAACGGGAAGGCTCGATCTTGTCTTGCACGTGACGCATCCAGACGAGAAGGGAAGGCTGGAGATCATAAGGACGCTTACAAGGAAGATGCCCCTGGCAGGGGACGTCAGGCTGCAGGAAATCGCAGTCGCCACGCAGAACTACACGGGGGCCGACCTGGCCGCGCTCTGCAGGGAGGCCGCTGTGAACGCAATGCAAAACGACTCTGAGAAGATCACCAGCGCAGACTTTGCCGCAGGCCTCAAAAACGTGAGGCCCTCGGTAACAAAGGAGGTCGACCAGTGGTACAATACAATAAAAGAAAGTATATCTAACGTAATCCCCAAGGCAATGGACAGGACGTTTTACGGTTAAAATGGCAATTCCGATCAGAAACCAGGTGTTTGACAAAATCCAGGCTGCAGGATCGCTGACGGACGTTGAGCTGTCAAAGGCGCTTGTAAAAGACGAGATAGAAATCAAGGAGGACAGGCTCAACAAGATACTCCTGGATCTGGAGATTCTGGGGCTGATCAACGTGTCCTGGGTCACAAAGGACGCGCGCAGGGTGGAGCTTGCAAGACAGGCCGGGGAGGAGGACGCGGTCGAAAAACAGAACAGGGAAGTGATGGAAAAAGACTACGAGTCCAGCTTTCCGGGTGCCGACGGCTAGATTCTGACGTGGAACGCGGCATCCAGCGCGACTGCCAGGAAGATTATCGTAAGATAGGGGGCCGTCACCTTGTATGCCTTCCATGCAAAGTCGGGGGTGGGCGTCTTTGTAAGCCTATAGTGGTATGCAAGCATCAGTCCGCCCGAGACGGCTGCAATTGCGGCGTATACCAGCCCCATTCCAAAGGCGTACAGCGCCAGCGAGAACGGGATCAGGATGATCGTGTTTGCCAGTATGTACCTGGAGGTCTTTTGCATCCCGATTACGACGGGAAGCATCGGGACGTTGGCCTGCGCATACTCGTCTCTGATCTTCATCGCAAGGCACCAAAAGTGGGAGGGCGTCCAGACGAAGACCAGGAACCCGACAAGGAACCCGAGCAGGTCCAGGGTCCCGGTGGCGGCAGCCCATCCGGCCCAGGAGGCCGCGCTGCCGGCTATGCCCCCGATCACTATGTTTGAGGTGTTCAGCCGCTTGAGCCACGCGGTATAGATTACAACATAGGAGAAGATTCCCAGGGCTATGAAAAACGCAGAGGCCGCATTGATCAGCGCATAGCCGTATACTACGGAGGCGGCGCTGACTGCCAGCCCGTAGGCCAGGACGGCGGAGGCAGACATCCTCCCGGAGGGAATCGGCCGCCGGCTGGTCCTCTTCATCTTTGGATCAATGTCCCTGTCGTAATAATGGTTCAGTGCGCTTGAGCCGGCAGAGGCCAGCGCGCCTGCAACGACAATATGGAGATACGCCCAATAGTCCAGCTCCGGGGCCCCGGCAACCAGCCTGCTTGCGCCATACATGGAGGTAACGGCGGTGATCACCAGCAGGATGACAATCCGCGGTTTTGATATCTCCAGTATTTCCCCGAGTCCCAATCCTCTTCTTGCCCGCCTACAGGGCATTTAATTTATTCGACAGGCCGATCCCCGGTATTTTCAAAAGAATTAAGTATCTCACTCCAAGAATCAAGCGTAAATGAGCAACTGGGACCTAATGATGCCCGGAATGGGCCTCACGTCGATTGGCCTGGCAGGCGTGGTCTTGGCATACGCCGAGATTGCCCATACGTTCATCGACGGCCTGCATGCCCTGGCCGGACTGACGATGTTTGTCGGCCTGATAATCCTGGCAGTCGGGATTCTAGACGGCGGCGTCTCGACGAGCAACAGGGCCAAGGCAACGGTGCTGGTGGTACTGTCAATATCGCTGGGGTTCGGGGCGTGGGCGTTTACGTACAATACGATCAGCACGTCTGCAACGTTTGCGGGGGGCCTGATGGCAATCGCCGCGCCTGCCACGGTTATAGCGTACATCTCAGCCAAGCACACCAAGGTCGTAAA
The DNA here is from genome assembly GCA_964348355.1 of uncultured Nitrosopumilaceae archaeon. Lineage (GTDB taxonomy): Archaea > Thermoproteota > Nitrososphaeria > Nitrososphaerales > Nitrosopumilaceae > JAWVZS01. Next base: position 5,804 of record CAYGCI010000078.1, read on the forward strand.
GCCCGTCTCGATAATCTTCGTCCTGGGATCGGTGGCGGGGATCGCAGCATACGTCGGATTCGGCCTGGTGGGGCCGTCGCCGTACCTGATACCCGAGGAGGCCGAGCTTGTCGAGGAGCCCGCCGAGGAGGTACCGGAGGGGCCAGAATACGTGATTAGGATGCTGGAGGGCTCTGCAGAGCAGGGTGCTCCGGACTATGATCCGGACGAGGCGGTCGTACCGCAGGGGAGCGTCGTCACCTGGATAAACGAGGACTCGGTGGCGCATACGTCGACAAGCCGGGCAGACCTTGGGGAGACCTTTGATACGGGCCTGCTCAGCGCGGGGGAGCAGTACAGCCTGGACACGTCGGAGCTGGAGGCAGGGGAGCACGAGTACTATTGCCTCGTGCACACGTGGATGACCTCAAAACTTGTCATAGAGGCCGCAGAGCCGGCCGTCGAGGTCTCAATTCCCGAGGGCGCGGCAATCTTCGAGCCCGGACGGGAGGCCTACCTGCCGGAGGTGGTGGAGATCGAGACAGGAACGACGGTCAGATGGATAAACGAGGACTCGGTGGCGCATACGGTGACATCTGGAAACATAGAAATCGGAAACACGGACCTCTTTGACTCCGGCCTGATGGCACAGGATGCGGTATTTGAGCATACATTTACCGAGGCAGGCCAGTATCCGTACTACTGCCTGCTGCATCCGCTAATGGAAGGCACAATAATAGTGAGCTGATCATTGACAGACATACTAGTCCTTACGGAATCCCAGAGGCAGGTTCTGCGTGGCCACGCACAAAGGCACGAACCAAACGAGTCGTGTGCCATACTCTGCGGCAAGAGCGACGGCGGCAGGACCACGGTGGGGGAGATCCTTCTCACAGAAAACGGCGACGAGTCCCCGGCAAGCTTTGCGATACCTGATGACGAGCTTGCCGCAGCATACAGGAGGGCGGAGGAGGGCAGAACGCAGGTGGTTGGCATATTCCACTCCCATCCCAGCTCCGGGGCGTTTCCGTCGGATACCGACAGGCGGTTCATGGAGATAAACCCGGTAGTCTGGGTGATCTACTCGGGGAGCGACTCGGTCTTCAGGGCGTTTGTGCTAGAGGACAGGGTCATGGAGATAGAGATCTCAGGCTAGGCCCTGCCAAAGGCGCCCGTTGCGTTTTGCGCATGACTTGTGACGGACCTGCCGGGGGCCGCTTGCGGGCAGTCATACTGGTGGCCGCAAGCTCCGGGATCAGGATAGAGGGCTTGGGGGCAGGCAGTTTTTACGTCATTTTTGGCAAATACGCACAAAGGCCTATGGGCCACTTTCCACAACGATGATGCTGTGGCCCCACTGAAGCGATTGTATCCGAATTGGTTACAGAACCGTACGAACCTGCGATGATCTATTTTATTTTATTAAGCATGGGCATTTGTATGAGTTTACCCCTTCACCTACTTGGTGAATTCTTCCTGACCACCCGATCTA
>CAYGCI010000079.1:0-7187 GCA_964348355.1 uncultured Nitrosopumilaceae archaeon
GAAGCTCAGGAAGGCGTGATTGCGTGACAACCCCCAGTGCTGTCTGGCACTTCAAATATTAAGCAGTTTTTGCAGTTTACCGCATGTCCGATGTCCTGGTCGTCCAAAACACGGGGATCGAGGGCTCTGGCAACCTGGGACGCCTTTTGGCCGAGGACGGATTCAGGATACGCACCGTCCATGCAAAAAGCGAGCCTATTCCCGCAGACCCGCACTCGATGCTGGTCATCCTGGGGGGGCCTCAGAGCGCAAATGATGACCTGCAGTATCTGAGGGATGAGCGGCAGCTGATCCGCAGGTATGTGGAGCAAGAAAGGCCCGTACTGGGAATCTGCCTGGGCTCGCAGCTTATCGCCGGGGCATTTGGGGCCCCTGTGGTGCGCGGACCCGCAACCGAGATTGGCTTTTACAATGATCTGCATCTGGACACGGACTCGGGGCTGTTCTCCGGATTCTCAAACCCGTTTTCTGCATTTCACTGGCACAGTGACACCTTTGGACTGCCAGAAAACGCAGCAAGGCTTGCACACTCTGAGCAGTATGAGAACCAGGCCTTTCGGGTTGGGACTGCCGTAGGCGTACAGTTTCACCTTGAGGTCGACCGAAACATGGTCGGTCTTTGGCTTGATAATGCCGAAAAAAAACTGGAAGGGATGCCCTACATGGATCCGCAAAAAATCCGCAGCCAAATCGACGCGAGCATCTCCGAGGTCGAGTCAAACATGCGGAGCTTTTACAGAAACTTCAAGGCGGAGTTCGGCCTTTGACCAAAGTTTAATATATTCAAGCAAGGTTGAATCGATCGAATTATGGATCTGACTAGAAAAATCTTCGAGGAAACCATCCAGACTGATCACAGGGTCATCACCGAGGAGCTGTCAAAGTCAATCCTCAAAAGCTACGGCGTCCGGGTTCCGCCGTATGCGCTCGTGACCTCGGAGGCCGAGGCCGCAAGGCAGGCAAGGAAAATCGGATTCCCGCTTGTAATGAAGATAGTCTCCCCGCAGATCCTGCACAAGACCGACGTTGGCGGGGTCGAGGTTGGAATCGACAGCATAGGCGACGTAAAAAGGACGTTCAGGGACATGCATGGCAGGCTCTCAAAAAAGAGGGGGGTCGAGGTAAAGGGGATCCTCCTCGAAAAGATGGTTCCAAAGGGCGTGGAGATCATCGTCGGCATCCAAAACGATCCACAGTTCGGACCCGTCATCATGGCCGGCCTGGGCGGCATCATGACCGAGGTCATGAAGGATGTCTCATTCAGGATGCTGCCGATCACGACCGCTGATGCAAAATCAATGCTAAACGAGCTCAAGGGCTCGAGCCTTCTCAAGGGCTTCAGGGGGGCCGATGCGATAGATCTTAGCATGGCGGCAAAAATGCTGGTACAAATTGGCAGGCTGGGGGTTGAAAATGCCGACTATGTCGACAGCATCGACTTTAACCCCATAGTCGTCTATCCCAAGTCCCACTTTGTGGTCGATGCAAAAATCATACTAAACAAGGAGAAAAAAGGGGACTCCATCTCCCGGGCGCGGCCAAACAGGGACAACATGGAGGCGTTTTTCACCCCAAAGTCCGTCGCACTAGTCGGCGCATCTGCAAGTACAGGCAAGATTGGAAACTCCATCCTGGACAGCCTTGTCAACTATGACTTTAAGGGCAAGGTATACCCGATCAACCCAAAGGCGGACAAAATCTTCGGGCAAAGGTGCTACCCATCGGTCTCTGAGATTCCCGGCAAGGTCGACCTGGTAGTGGTGTCCGTCGACCTGTCCATGACCCCCCCGATCCTCGAGGACTGCGCCAAAAAGGGAATCCACAACGTCGTAATAGTCTCCGGCGGCGGAAAGGAGCTGGGAGGCAAGCGCGCCGAATACGAGGCGGAGGTGGCGCGGCTGTCCAAAAAGCACAAAATCCGAATCATCGGGCCAAACTGCATCGGGATGTTCAATGCCGCCAACCGCCTGGACTGTGCATTCCAGGGACAGAAGAGGATGGTCCGCGCCAGGCTCGGCGAGGTGGCGTTCTTCTCGCAGAGCGGCACGATGGGAATCAGCATGCTGGAGAGCGCCGACGTGTTTGGCCTCTCCAAGATGATCAGCTTTGGAAACCGTTCAGATGTGGACGAGGCAGACATGATATGGTATGCGGCAAACGATCCCCAGACCAAGGTGATCGGGCTGTACGTCGAGGGGTTCGGCGACGGCAGAAAGTTCATCAATACCGCAAGGCGCGTCATGAAGGAGGCAAAAAAGCCAATCGTAATCTGGAAGAGCGGAAGGACTGCAGCAGGCGCCAAGCAGGCGGCCTCGCACACGGGCTCCCTTGGAGGCTCAAACGCCATTATAATGGGAGCCTTCAAGCAGGCAGGAATCATCTCGGTGGACAGCTACCAGGAGCTGGTCGGAGTCCTCAAGGCGCTGGCATGGCAGCCCCCTGCCGGGGGCAACCGCGTTGCAATGACCAGCAATGGCGCGGGACCGATGATCAGCGCAATTGACCTGCTGGAGGGGCACGGTCTCGTCATCGGCAGGCTGTCGCCTAGGCTGCTCAAGAAGATGAAGGATCGCTTCCCGCCGGCAGTCCCCATACACAACGGAAACCCCGCAGACGTGGGCGGCGGGGCCACTGCCGACGACTATGGGTTCGTCATCCAGCAGTTCATGGACGAGCCGGACATTGACATTGCGATGCCCTGGTTCGTCTTCCAGGACGATCCGCTTGAGGAGACGATCGTGGACCACCTTGCCGGCTTTAAAAGGAGGGGGAAAAAGCCGGTTCTTGCAGGCGGCAACGGCGGCCCGTACACCGAAAAAATGATCAAGCTCATAGAGGGGCACAGGATCCCGGTCTACCAGGACCTGAGGACCTGGGTCGCAGCTGCGGCCGCACTGGCGCAGTGGGGCAAAAAGCGCGGCAGGTAGGGCATGCCCCAGCTAAGGTGAAGCGTGCCAAAAAACCAAGAACAGAAGATGAGCAAAAAGACGACGCCTCAAACCATGCACACCGGCAAGACAGAAACAACAATTCCACCCGCATTCTGCCTGGCCGTACCCCCATGGGGGGCACTGCCGTCCGGGGCCTTTGTGGCCGTGCCCGCCCGCGCCGCATCGCCGGGAGGGGCAGGCCCTTGCGCGCGGCAGATTGAGAACATTTAATTCGAGCATGCGCCGGATCCCAGACATGTCACTGGTCACAACATCAAAGTCTGACGGGATATGCACCGTCAGGATCAACCGTCCGGACAAGCTTAACGCAATGAACGCGGACGTCGCAAGGGAGCTGGTCAGCACATTTGAGGATCTGGGACATGACGATGGCGTCAAGGTCATAATTCTGACCGGCGAGGGGAGCAAGGCGTTCTCTGCGGGCGCAGACATTGCGTACATGTCGGGGATCTCACCTGACGAGTCCGTCGAGTATGCAAGGCTGGGCCAGCTGGTCACTGCAACCGTCGAGCTTGTAAGGCAGCCGACAATTGCCGCAATCAACGGGTTCGCGCTGGGCGGCGGCTGTGAGCTTGCAATGTCGTGCGACATCAGGATTGCAGCCGATACCGCAAGACTGGGCCAGCCCGAGGTGACAATCGGCATTCCCCCCGGATGGGGCGGCACGCAGCGGCTGATGAGGATTGTCGGCATAGCCAAGGCAAAGGAGCTCGTCTACCGGGGCAACATGATCAAGGCAGACGAGGCCAGGCAAATCGGACTGGTAAACCAGGTCGTTCCACTCGACTCGCTGATGGAGGAGGCGACAAGGATGGCAGCCGAAATCGCCGACAACTCTGCCATGGGGATTCAAATGTCCAAGGTTGCAATCAACAAGGGAAGAAACGCAGATCTTGACACCGGACTCGGCATTGAGCTGCTGGCATGGAGAAACTGCTTTACCCACCCGGACAGGGAGGAGCGAATGACCGCATTCCTCAACAAGGCTAAAAAATAGACCCTTCCACTTTTTGCTGACTCTGGCCGGCCCGCGATGAAAAGCTTATTATAATAAAATTCGAGATTTTCATTATCATGGCAACCGAACAAGCGGCAAGGGTGGTGACAGTCACCCAAAAGGCTGCAGAAAAGATCAAGGAGTTCATGGCCGAAGAGTCCGAAAAGCCAGAGTTCCTGCGGGTTTACGTGCAGGGAGGCGGATGCTCGGGCCTCTCGTACGGAATGGGCTTTGAGACAAAGGCAGAGGAGGATGACATCGTCCTGGAGGAGAGCGGGGTCAAGCTGCTAGTTGACAGCTATAGCATCGACCACCTCAAAGGCGCCAGCGTGGACTATATTGAGAGCCTGATGGGTTCGGGATTCAAAATCAACAACCCAAACGTGACAAAATCGTGCTCATGCGGCAGCTCCTTTAGCACCGAATAGCCGGAAACCCCAATTTCTCCATTTTTCATGGCCCATTCTGGCGGATATTGCCTGCAATATCGGGGTTTTTGCCCCATCTGGGGCAAAATCCGGCGATAAGCACATATAACCAAATGCCAAAGCTAGGTCATGATAATTAAGGAGATGAAAGATTTATGCCTCAATCAGGAATTGTCAAGTATCACGTTAAGCTTTCCTATGAAGTTGATGGACTCGTTGAACGGGCAGATATAATCGGCGCGATTTTCGGACAGACAGAAGGCCTGTTGGGTCCGGAAATGAACCTGAATGAGCTCCAGCGAGTATCAAAGATTGGCCGTATAGAAGTCAATACCGCCAACACCTCCAACACCACAAAGGGCGATGCCCTGATCCCGATGAGCACCGACATCGATACCTGCGCACTGATCGCAGCTGCAATCGAGAGCATCGACAAGGTGGGCCCGTTTGACTGCCACTTTCACCTGGACGCCATCGACGATGTCAGGGCCGCCAAAAAAGACGACATTGTAAAGCGGGCAAAGGAGATCAAGCAGCACTGGGCGACCAAGACCGTCAGCGAGGGCGAGACCATGCTCAAGGACGTCCACGAGGGCGAGGGCAGAAAGGTAGAGTCCTACGGTCCCTCCAGGCTGCCGTGTAGCAAGGGGATATACGACTCGCCCTGGATAATACTGGTGGAGGGGCGCGCCGACATCATCAACCTGCTGCGCGCCGGATACGACAACGCGCTGGCCATCAACGGCGCGACCATAGACGAGTCAATCAAGAGCCTGTGCAGGAAAAAGGAGACCGTCGTTGCGTTCCTGGACGGGGACCGTGCGGGCGGATTCATCCTCAAGGAGCTAAAGTCCGTCGTACGCGTGGACATTGAGTTGAGGGCCGATACCGGCGTGGAGGTCGAGGAGCTGACCCCGCAGAGAGTCGACGAGATCCTAAGGCCCGTGGCCGACAAGCTGAACAGCGGCAATACGGGACGCCGGGCCGGCCATGGGAGGGGTCCAAGCGAGGCCGACAAGCCGATTGCAGCGCTGACGGCAAAGATTTACCCGAGCCTTAATGAGACCCTCGAGGCCATAGCGCTTGACAAGGGCGAGCGTGAGCTCTTCAAGGTGCCGATAAGCGAGCTTGTAAGCAAGCTGTCGACCCAGTCGGGGGTAAGGTACCTGATCCTGGACGGCATTATAACGCAGCGGCTGCTAGAGGGGGCCAAGAGCGCGGGAATCCAGTGCATAGTAGGGCACAGGATTGCCAAGCTGGACAGCTCCGGCGGAATCACGCTCAAGACATTTAGCGAGCTCGGCGTATCATAGGCTTAATGGCAGACATCAGGGTTCAACATGTCCTGACCCTTGCACACCTGCTTTCCAGGGGTGCACGGCACAACTTTGTCACAGTCACCACTGCCGAGCTGGGCAGGGCCATCCGGAGATCACAACAGGCAGCCTCCAAGCACCTGCTGGAGCTGGAAAAAGGCGGGTTTGTCGAGAGGGCCTCCTCCGGGCGGGGCTATTCGGTCAGGATAACCTCCAGGGGACACGGCGAGCTGGTCAGGCTAAACAGGATACTAAATGACAGCCTTGGCTCGTCGCCCTCGCAAATCATCCTTGAGGGGGAGCTGGTCTCGGGCATGGGCGAGGGAGCCTACTATATGTCGCTTGGGGGGTACACCAGGCAGTTCAAGGCCAGAATCGGCCACGTTCCCTTCCCGGGAACCCTCAACGTCCAGCTGTACAAAAAGGAGCACATCGAGGCGATAAGGCAGCTGGATGCCATGGACGGCATCAAAATCGACGGGTTCTCTGACGGGAGGAGGACGTATGGCTGGGTGAGGTGCTTTGCATGCAGGATCAACGGCGTTGACTCTCAGCTGATCCGGCTGGAGCGAACCCACCACGACCCGTCTGTCGTCGAGCTGATCTCCAGGCACAACATACGCAGATCCGCAAGGCTCTCTGACGGCTCCAAGGTTACAATCCGGATACCTGCCTGATTCTGGCCCGCCCGGGCCCCTGCAGGCGGGGGCGACGCCTGCAGGCCGGCTGGCAGGAAAACCACGCCGGCTGGCCCAAGACGGCCGGGCTGCCGTGAACGCAGGCCATGCCTACTGCGGCTATCCTGTATTCCTGTGTTTTTTAGGATGGGACAAGGGGACGTGACCGCATACAACGTACACGCTTTGTCGCCGTAACAGGTCAGGCTCTGGAAGCTGCTCCGGATTTCAGGCACGAACCTGCACGGGAGGCCCTCCCCAAGATGGCAAAATTCACGTCTGGACTTCCAGAGCCCGACCTGTTACCAAAAACGACATAACAAGGGCCAGAAAAAGGGACAGGTCTAGGCCCACCGGACCAAACCAGCTGTGGGAGACCGACATCACGTACGTCTGGTGCGGTATAGACGGGTGGTGCTACTGCTTTAACGTAATCGATACGTTCACCAGGAAGTGGATAACATACGTCTTTGCCACGCAGGCCACCGCACAGGTCGCAGTCGAATCGCTGACAAGAGCAGTCTCTACAATCTCGGCAGACGAGGCAAGAAAGCTTCCGGTCAGAAGCGACAACGGCACCCAGTACACGAGCCGCCAGTTCAAGGAGAGCATGAAGATTCTGGGAGTCCGGTGCGAGTACATCTGGCACAACACGCCCGAGCAGAACGGACATGTCGAGTCCTTCCACAAGACCCTCAAAAAGGAGTACGTCTGGCCGCACGACTTTGCGTCGGATTGATCAAAAGTGTGGGCTGGACCGGACGGGATTCGAACCCGTACCAGTCGGGTGAGAAACCGGACTGTGCTACCCGATTACA
>CAYGCI010000080.1:0-6995 GCA_964348355.1 uncultured Nitrosopumilaceae archaeon
TCGAGTACCTGTGGAATCCGCCCCCGAACTGATCAAAGATCCCCCCGCGCGCCATCTTGTTGAGCGTCCTCAGGGCAAACTCCCGGAACTTTGACACCCCGGACAGCCTCGCATACCTGAACATGAAGGAGATGTTTGCGGCGTTTGGAAACTTTGGTGCAGAGCCGAATCCGCCGTTTGTAGCGTCCCCCAGCTGCAGGAGGTTCACTGCGGCCTCATCCAAAAGGGATCTGTCAATTTTCGATGGTGTCCGGGGTTTGTCGCCGCCGTCGAGGTTTTTGACAAAGTCCTCGGCGGCTTTTTTGATGTCGCCTGGCCTTTCCCTCCAGGCCTGGGCCAGCTGCCTCAGGATGCTGCCAAATCCCGGGCGCCCATGGGAGTCAAGGATGGGAAAATACGTTCCGACATAGAAGGGCTTTTGGTCAGGCGTCAGAAAGGCGCTCAGCGGCCAGCCGCCCTGGCCGGTGGCCATCTGGCAGGCCTTCTGGTAGATGTCATCAATGTCGGGACGCTCCTCCCTGTCCACCTTGATGTTGACAAAGTGCTCGTTCATCACCCTGGCAATGTCGTCATTCTCAAAGGACTCGTGGGCCATTACATGGCACCAGTGGCACGAGCTGTATCCTATGCTCAAGAAGATGGGCTTGTTTTCGTTTTTTGCCCTGGCAAGCGCGGCGCCGCTCCACGAGTGCCAGTCGACGGGATTGTGTGCGTGCTGCAGGAGATAGGGGCTGGTCTCGCGAATCAGGCTGTTTTCGGCCACAGGGTTTCCTGGATTTTGTTGGTATTTGTACCTACGCTGCCCCTGCACCAAGCAGGGCGCAGTGCAGGCTGGCCAGAATGCAGCGCAGGTGGGTTTGCTCCTGGCCGACCGCGCCACACTTGCTGCAGGAGAACTCATTTGCGCCACGGCAGATGTCGCAACGCCTGCATGCCCCCATTTCGGAGCCGCACCTCCGACACAGATCAATCCTCATGACACCCCAGTGATGAAAAATAATTTAAAGCATTTCAAAATTAGAGTCGCCTAATTAGCTTGTGCTAACTTTTTACAGCAACCGCAAAAAGTTAGTCGGCGCTAATTAGTCGCGTCTAATTTTGCAAGTGTTTAATTAGAAAAAGGAGCCATGCAAGGCATGGCAAGACAGAGCTGCAAGGTGTGCGGGAAAAAGTTCCAGGACCGGTCAGGAGTGTGCTCCTTTGAGTGCACCGTTGCATCCGTGTTTTAGATTCCCTCCCTCCCCTCCTGCAGCTCGTAGATTCTGACGTTGATTTTTGCCAGCAGCTTCACCTTTGACTTGTGGGCCTTCCTATCATGGCTGTAGTCCTTTTTTTGCACAAGCACCTCCAGGCGTTTTAGCTGATCATAGCTTAGCGCCTTTAGGCTCTTCTCGCTGACGATTTTCAGCAGGGTTACCCGTTCAATGTCCTCAGAGGAGATCTCATTCACTGCCTGCCACCACTCAAACCCGGAGCATTCCCCAGACAGGCTTGCTGCAAAGGGTGAACCTGTACGAGGTCGCCTCCCCTCAAGCAGCTATGCACAGGTTTACCTGCTGTCGTGGTTTTTACGCCTGGCCCGCAAGGGGACGTGGCCTCGCACGATGGCCTTTCAGGCCCGTGTTTTGCTCCCAAATCCATCCCCCGGGTGGCCTGAGGATCCGGCACTCGCGGTGGCCGCCATGATTGCTGTATAGGGGCAGATTTTCTGGGCTTTTCTTACTGCGTCCAGTCTGCCAGGATCAGGCATCGCAACATCCAAAAATGCCAGGCCAGAGCTGTGATGCCCGCAACACGGGGTCGCCTCGGACCCATCGCCGAACGTCAGTACCGTGCCACCTTGATTCCCTTGCTGCACCTGCGGTTTCCATGCCGAAGCCGCATGTTGCCGCAGCACGGGCACTTCGAGGCATCATCAAGCCGCATGTATTTGTCGCACATGTTACAATACGCCACCCCCCTGGCCATGGTGTGCGTCTCGCGCTCCCGGCAGGTGCCTCTGCACACGTGCTTTCTCTTGCGTCCTGACTTTACATAGCTTGTCATGGTATAGTCCATGCCTACGGGGGAGCTGACGGCGGCCTCAAACTCGTATCCGCAACTCGGGCAGGCGTACACGGCATCGTCAGACTGGATCACGGCACCGCAGTTCTCACACGACATACGTAGGTGGAGAGTAGACACAGTATAGAATTAATTGGTGAAAAAATTTTGCCAATTTTGTCATGTGTTGGTGAGCCGATCAGTGGACGCTGATCCGCGATCCCGGCACCGCCGCGCAGGGCGCGGGACGAGGAGTCGATCGGGGGACGCGCCGCATGTGATCGGGCAGGCCAGATTTTGGGTCAGAATGGGAACTGTCAAAATCACAATCGGTTATTTGGTGCACATCCGTGGCCATGTCGTACTTGTCAAGCCTCCTTGTACGTTTTGTCATGCAAGCCTTCCTCCGGTACGCGTACCTTGGCGCCTACAACGCACACTGCGCATCCTCTCCTTTCAATGCCTATTCCCATGCTTTTCAGTCCTTTTATCTCACCTCCCTTCGGATCATGGTTTGATGGATCAGAAGCTGCATTCATCCAGTGCGCAAAGCACAGGGGCGCAGCAGCTCGGATTGCCCCACTCAGCAGGTAGTGTGTTAGGCACATGAAAAGAAATGGGCTGATCCATCACCATGGCTGCGGCGGGGGTGCTTTTATCGTAACAGGGTGGTTGTCGCCTAATTCCACTTATTTGACTCAATCTGCTCGTTTTTCTGAATTCCCGCCCTTTTACACGCCTGATCCATATGGCAACTCAATGGTTTTCAGGAATTCTGGTGAATTAGGCGACAACCCCCGTAACAGGTTAGCCCCTGCCGTACGTGGTCACGTCTCCTTGCTATCTAGGCACGAAAATCACTTGTACATGCCAATTCATGCCTAATTGATAGGGGCAGGTGACCACATACCCCCTGCCTAAAGCTGGAATCACGTCCCTTGCCGGTCAGGCATGAAAATCACAGCTGCAGGCAGATTCGTGCCTGATTGTTGCCTAGGCATGGGCTGTCATGTTACCTTTTATCATGTGTTCAACCCCAATGGCACGGTAAAAACGCCGGCTCGTGTGAGGACGTCTTCCATTGCTGGCCAGATATGGACCTCAGCCGCATACGGGTTTGCGTCTAACCGCCAAGGGTAGCCAAAAGGCACCAGAAGGGGGAGCCGACGCCATAAGGCCAAAGAAGGTTAATCTAATATGGGCACAAAACGACGTTGGTTCATGACGGAGAAAATGAGGGCCATGGTACTGGAGAGGCTGGGGCCCATCGAGTCAAGGCCCCTGAGGCTGTCGGAGATCGAAAAGCACCAGATTCAGAGGGCCAACGAGATTTTAATCAAGATTCAGGCCTGCGGGGTCTGCCACTCGCAGCTGCACGGGATAGAGGGGGACTGGAAGGAGCTTGGCATCCCCCCGCAGCTGCCAACTGTTCCAGGACACGAGATAGTCGGGGAGGTAGTGGAGGTCGGAGGCGACGTTACAAGATTCAAGGTCGGAGAGCGTGCAGGGGTATCCCCGCTACTGGAATCATGCCGGCGGTGCGAGTACTGCGCGGAGGGAAAGGAAAACCTGTGTGATAGCTCAAAGACACTGGGCGAGACCCTCAAGGGCGGATATTCAGAGTACGTGACGGTGGCAGAGGACTTTGCGGTAAGGGTTCCAGACACGATGAGGCCAGAGTATGCAGCACCGCTATTTTGTGCAGGAATTACGGCATACAAGGCAGTCAAGGCCGCAGAGCCCGGGCCGCATCGCAAGGCAGGAATATTTGGGATAGGCGGGGTGGGCCACATGGCAGTCCAGTTTGCAAAGGTAGACGGCTTTGATGTCACGGCAGTGACCAGATCACAAAAGCACCTGGACATTGCAAAGAGACTGGGTGCAGACAGGGTGGTAAGGTATCACGAGGATCAGGACGCCCTGCTTGATGACATCAGGGGTGCCGCAGGCATGCTGGATGTCGCAATCGTCTTTGCGCCAAGCGATCAGGTGACAGACACCGCAATCAAGGCAGTCAAAAAGGGCGGACTCGTAGTAATAGCCACGATTGGCCAGATTACGGGGTTTGTGGCATTTGAGGAAAAGACCATCAGGGGCACGCTGATTGGCTCGGTGGAGGAGATGAGGCAGGTAGTCAGGATTGCCGATCAGCACGGCTTGGAGGTGGTCTCAGAGACATATCCGCTGGAGCAGGCAAACGAGGTTTTAGAAAGGCTGAAAAACTCACAGATTGATGCGCGCGCAGTGCTGATTCCATAGGGATACCCGATGAACTGTGATAGGTGCCACCACACGGACAAGGCCCACTGCGAATCGCCGGACAGCGATTCCCTGATGAGGCTCGGGGGGTGTCAGATACCAGGGTGCACGTGCAGGCAGTACGCAGACGGCATAAAAAAAATCGACGAGGAGCTGCTCTGATTCATATAGGAAGCCAGCTGTGAAAAATCATGGACAGGCACGCACCGGCCCAGGAGATGAAAAAAGACCTGGACGACATGCTGTCCAAGATCAACGCCCTGGAGGTCGTGGCCTCAGACGAGTACCAGAGGGGGGTAGTCAAGGTACTGAGGGCGCTGACAGAGGGCCAGATCCACTCGATCAACGAGTTTGAGCACCTAAAAAAGGCAATCGACCTGCTTACGCTGCAGCTGTTCGAGGTTCAGAATAAGGCCAACTCACCCTAGTCTGGTCTCACTGATGCCGCAGCCCTCACACCTGTAGAGGCTGCTCTGCTGCAGCCGGCGCTCCAGGCGCATCTCAGAGCCGCAGCAGGCGCATTTTACGCTGTCGGGGGGCCGCGAGCCGCCCGGAGTGGGGGCAGAGCCGTCCCGTTCCGAGGACTGCTGTGCGGGCTCTTCGGAGAGGGCCGCCTGGTCCTCCCCCGCCTGTTCAGGCACCGGCACCATGTTGCAGTGCGGGGAGTACTTTGAGACTATCTTTCCCACGGCAAGCCTCCTGTCGGGAGCAGACGAGCCAAACATGGGATGTATCGCAACATAGAGGTTGCTCTCGGATCCCGCCTGATCCATCCAGCACTTGAACTTGGGATTCTTTGTAAAGAACCCGGCATCCTCAGACCTTGTGCACTGATCAACGAAGATCGGCGAGAACTTGTCCCTGTTCCTTGCCAGCAGTACGTAAACGACCTCCTCCATCGGGGGGCCCCACTCGTCGAGGCGTATGGGGCCCATGAACTCGTAGTGAAGAATCTGGATTGCCAACACAGTATGTTCATGATTCTAGGCTTTACACCTTTCTGAGAGCCCCGGATGATCGCCGCCGGTATTTGAAAGGAATAAATGCCACATGCTTGGAGGTTCGCTAAATGGCAGACAAGGATCCCCACAACTACAGGGCCGTGGGATGGTCCATGGTCGCAGTCGCAGGCGGACTGGCCGCAATAGGACTGCTTGCGCTCTTTATCGGCGGCGACGTGCTGTATGCGGACAACTACCAGCGGGCAAAGACTGCAGAGTTTGAGCAGTGCAAGGAAATGAACTTCGAGGGGGCAATGTGCTCCAAATACCTCAACAGGATCAACACGCCGGCATCGGGGATATTCACCGATCAGGGCTAGTATCCGTTGGCAAAGTCCTCCCAGGAGTTTAGGTTCCTCGTCAGCCTGTTCATCGCAAAAAATGCCCCGCCAATGATTCCGGCGTGATAGAAGGTATACAGGAACACGCCGGCGCTTGTTGGATCGGACTTTGTAAAAGACAGTGCAAGCATGGAAAAGAAGACAAAGGTGCCGACACAGGCCACGACGCCGTTGAGGGCCCCGGAGCTCATCCCGACGATGCGCTTTGTCGCAGCAGCCATCAGGGCTATGCTGGAGATTATCAGGAACGTGGCTCCCCCGTTTGCAGTAACAAAGTCAGATACCCATGCAAGCAACCCGTCCTCCAGTACGGACAGCTCGGGCATTACGCTTCCGCCGTTTAGCGCAAAGTTTACAGAGCTGAACATCCCCCCGATTACAAAAAAGAACAGGAAGATTTTCACGACAGAGCGCCTGATCGGGCTGCGGGTCTCAGAGGGCCGCACCGCACGCTCGGTGATCCGCATCCCGTAGAGGAACCCTATCGCCATTGCAGGCGCAAACATGACGTTGATCAGGATCGGGGATTCCTGGTTGATCCTCTCAATCTGCGGATGAAATGTCAGGAACAAGACAACGGCTAGCGTGGCAGACGCTGCAAACAGCACCAGGTTGAGATGCGCGGGGCGGCGCGAGTCAGATACGTCATGCTCCCAGTTATACACCATCTAGGCTCAAAAAACAGCGATTAAAGAAAAGACCAAAAAATCATTTGTGTAATTGATCCAATTCTGTTTACCTTTTTAGCAGGCAGGGCCCCCATGCCAGTCTATGAGAGCAGGTAGGGCCATGGTTGCAGGAGGCACGCTGGTACTGCTTTTTGGGATCGTCTTTTACCTGCAGGGGCTCTCGGTGGTGGGCCCAGAGTCGTCCTTTATGTACTCAAATCCGCAGTGGGTGGGCCACGGCATTCAGATTGCAGCAGTCGGGGCGGCAGCTGCTGCGGCAGGAGTCGCAATCTGGGCGAGATCCGGCAGGTGATCCAAGCCTGGCATCAATAGTGGTATGAGAGATGAAGCCGACAAGTCGCAATCTGGGCGAGATCCGGCAGGTGATCCAAGGCCGCCGCAGGGCGACATGTCACCTACAAAGGATCCATACACGCTCGTGGCCACATCCGTCGGCCCGGCGATGTCCGGCCGTCGTTTGTGGGCCCGCGCAAGCTGTATGACTTTAGCAGTTCCGCGTCGTGGCTGACTGCTGTCACCGCGACGCGCCGGAATTATTACCAGGACCTTTCCAAAGTGGCTGCAGAGCTCCTTGAGATACCTGAGGAATGTCGGGCCGTCAAATTTATCGTACGTCCGGAAGAAGCGGCGTCCGTCCGTGGCAATTGCGCCGTAGGCCACAG
>CAYGCI010000081.1:0-6828 GCA_964348355.1 uncultured Nitrosopumilaceae archaeon
ACCTGTCAAGCCTCATCATGCCTGTCAGGCCCCTTTGCAGCCGGAATATCGCATCCAGCCTGTCCGGATTCTCAGAGGCCTCCTGTGTCAAGTTGTAATCCAGTCGAGCCCTGTGAAACTTAAGTCTTTTTTTAGAACCGGATCATACCCTGGTATATGCTGATCCTTTTTGAGATGTCGGACCTTGTAATGCCGGTCAGTCCCTCCAGGCCGTATCCCTCCACGGCAAACGAGCCCATCACGTTGCCGTACACGACCGCCTTTTTGATCGACGACATGCCGGTCGAGTCCCTGCCGGCAAGATAGCCGATCATGGCGCCCGCAAAAGAGTCCCCCGCGCCGGTCGGATCCACGACGTCCTCCAGCGAGAATCCTGCGGTCGGGAAGATTATATCCTCAAAGAACATCAGGGAGCCGTGCTCGCCCTTTTTGATTATCACAAACCTTGCCCCCCACTCCATCATCCTTTTTGCGCATTTTATCAGGTTGAACTCCCCTGTCAGAAGCTTTGCCTCCTCGTCGTTGATCACCACCGCATCGACTGTCTTGATCATCTTGATCACGGCGTCCCTTTTCGTCGTGATCCAAAAGTCAATGGTATCGCACATTGAGAACTTTACGTCGTCAAACTCCCTGATCAGCCTCACGTTCTGCTCGGGATCATTATTTGCTAGATACACGAACCTTGACTTTCTGTACTCGTCTGGGATCTGCGCCTCAAAGTCCGCCGAGACGTTCAGCTCCGTCTTCAGCGTCCTCCTGGTGCTGAGGGTCTCATCATAACTCCCGTGGTATCGAAACGTCCTCCCCTTGCAGATTGAGAGGCCCCGGAGATCCACGTATTTCGATAGCAGGCTGCGGTACCCACTTGGAAAGTCCTCGCCGGCCGCCCCAATCAGGCCGGTATCCACAAAATAGCTTGCCGACACCGCGGCAAACGTCGCGGCCCCTCCCAGCGAGTCTTTCAAAACTTTTTTCGGTGTCCTGATGGTGTCCAGCGCGACTGATCCAAAGACTGCAAGCACGCAAAAAGGCTAGTCCTGATGTATAAATTCCCTTGCCTGCTCCTCTGACGGATAAAAGACAAACGGGACGTCGATTGTCGTGACTGCCAGGTCATACTGCGTCACGCCGCTTATCTTCACTGCCGGCGTATCTGCAGAGTCCTCCAGCTGCCCGAACGTCTCAAAGGTCCCCTCCGCATGGGAGCTTGACAGAGGCGGAAGCGTAAAGGGCACCAGCCTTCCATGGCCTATGCTCTCCCCGTCCGCGGTTATCGCAAACTCGGTCTGGCCCGCCGACAGGTACAGCAGTGACGGGTTTTCAAACTGCAGCTGTATGTTATAGTCTGACTGTGCTCCGTTCTCACCGACCAGCTCGCTGTGCGTTATCTCGACTCCGATCTGCGACGCCGAGGCGTACTGCGAGTACCCGAATCCCACAAGGCCCACGACCAGGAGGAATACAAGCACCTTTCGCGACTTTTCCATGCCTGTTCTTGCGGTTTTCCCATTTTAATATCTGGGCAAAAAAATCCCGATAACGTGTGTAAAAATTTTGATCTACTATCAAAGCTCCTTAGAGCTAGCAAAATAAATCAAGACCGGTGTATATTACTGCATGGCCAAAGTGAAGATCAAGATGGGGGAAAACGAGGTAGAGGTCGATTCCAGGGATTTTTACGTTGACAACCAGTCAGTCGGGCAGGTGATCGAGGAGGTATCCAGGCACCTCCAGCTGGGCTCTGTGATGGTCTATGAGCGGGTGGGCGGCGCGGTCCGGGACGCCCCGAGGCCTCCGAGTGCAGGCCTTGAGCAGCTGAAATCGCTTGATGATGCCGAGGTTCACGAGCCCGAGTTCAGCAGCCCGACTAGGATCTCCGGCGGCGAGGTCAAGTCAAAGCTGAAGGTGCTGGGAGGCAGCTCGTTTTTTGACGAGCCCAAGACCGTGTGTGAGACCGTTGCACAGCTGCGCGAGTATGGATGGATAGCAAGCCCACTGGAGGTCTCCAGAACGCTGACCAGGATGGTGTTTCAGCGGGAGATGACAAAGGACTCCCAGTACAACCGCAGCTGCTACGCGGTTAAAGAGAGCCTCCTTGCCCGCTAGTACCCGGTACGAGGTGCCGGGAGTCTGCCCCGTGGAGACGCTGCCGTAGTGTATACCATTGAAAACCAAACATTTCGTGTCAGGACAGGCGCGACATGTAAGTCGTGATCCGTTATCTGATGTGTGCGCCACGGCCGGCCTTGACGACCATGCAGCTCCGGGCCGGCGCGCCACGAACCCGCTCCGTGTGAACTCCTGCTGTGAGGCCGCCCCCGCCTGAGCAGACGGAGGTCCGCATGCAGCTGCGGCTCACGCCTGATCAGCAGGCGGACTTGGCCTCGTGCCAAAGTCACACTTTTTGCAGGACTCAAAGACATCCCCGTCCAGGTGGTCAAAGTGCGTGTTGCACTTGTTGCAGGTGTGATGCATGTCAAAATACCCGTCCGGCTCGGTCGCTCCGACCCGGACTGACTTTAGATCGGCACTCCCGCACATCATGCAGCGGCATCCGCATTCAATCATGAACGTACCTGCAAACAATGTATGTATAGTTGTGTCGGCTGGCTACAGTATGAGCAAAAAAAGGGTCATCCCCGAGGAGATCGATGATCACTACAGGCTGTACGGCAAGGAGCCCTGGGAGGTCGACTATGACGAAAAATGTCCCCTGTGCGATTCACGGGTTGACGAGTACGGCTTTTGCTCGTGCGGCTCTAGCGGAGAGTGAGCACGTTCCTGTACTGCAGCGCCATGATCAGTGCCATGCCCAGGATCAGGGGCAGAAACAGTGAAAACTCGGGGATTGCAGTGGCCCCGATTATCGAGACCCGGGCAGACGCATCCGGCTTGAAGTTGACCCAGGCATGCGTGTCGTTTTGGGGAAAGACCGAGTGGGGGATCTTTTGATCCCCGTGATAAACCTGATACGGCTTGCCCAGCAGCTCCTGCGGAACCAGCAGCGTCACATAGCCGCCCCCGGCACCCGTGTCGAAGCTGATGCTCCTGCTTGGCTGGCCGAACTCGGGCACGCCGATCCGGTTGTTACCGGCGTTTGACAGCACAAACTTGTGATCCTCCCAGGCTATCTCCCCGTGCTGAACGTCCGGCCGATCCCTGTACTCCAGGATCATCTGGCAGCCGTGGCAGAACATGCCACTGTTTTCATTGAAGACTGCCAGGCTCCCGTCGACATAAATCATCTCGACGAACTCGGGAAAGAAGAATTTTGTGTCCTCACGATACAAAAAGTCCCATCTCCACATCCCGTCTCTTAGCTCCAGCACGTCCCCCAGCTCGTACTGGACGGTATAGTCGCCATTGGATGGAAAGAGCAGGATCGAGTCCTCCCCGACTGTTCCGTGCTGGATTTCCGCGCCGGATTCGTCTGTTACGGCAATGCCGTCCCTTGTGCCCTCGATCAGCCCGACCTGCACGGGCACGCCTGAGCCCCGTATGATGTGTTTTACGCCTACGTCGCCCTGCTCGGAGATGTGGATCTCCACCGATCTCTGCGATGCGGCCTCTCCCACCCCGATATTCTGTCCCAGCGCGCCCTGGAGCGGGAGCAGGGACGCCAGGACAAGGACAGCCATGAGTATTCCCTTCAACGTACGTCTTACTCTGACAATGAAACCTTAATCATCTTTGCCTCCTGCAGGGGGCAGTCGTTTGCATCCCTGTCAAGATTCACGATTTTATCTGCGGTATCCATCCCCTGGATGACCTCCCCGAATGCCGTGTACTGCCTGTCAAGGAAGGCGCTGTCTGCAGTCACTATGAAGAACTGGGAGCCTGCGCTGTCCGGATCCTGCGATCTTGCCATCGAGACGATTCCCCTGAGGTGCGAGCGCGGGTTGAACTCCGCCTTTATCGTATATCCGGGACCCCCCGTGCCCCAGCCTGCCTTGCCGGGCTGCTTTGTGTTGGGATCCCCGCCCTGTATCATGAATCCGGGAATCACCCTGTGGAACAGGGTTCCGTCATAAAAACCCGAGGCTGCAAGCTTTTCAAAGTTCCTTACCGTCTCCGGGGCCAGTTCCGGCAGCAGTTTAAATGAGATGCCTCCCAGGTTGGTTTCAATATTTACAACGGTCATGTCCTCACGTACCCGCCCCTCATCATAAGAGTCTTATGTTTGCCGGCCGGTGCAGGTCTGGGAAATCCCCCCTTCCTGAAAGCAAAGCTGTCCGAGAACCTGAAATCCCACATGCAGACAAAAATGTAAAATCATTCTGCCGGGCCCCCCGCGAGTTATAGTCTTATATAGAACAACTAAAATGTAGATCTCGTGAACCGTACAAATCAAAGCGCAGTCATCAAGGAAGCAATTAATTCTTGTCTCGACAAGGGGGTCACCGACAAACAGGACATTTACACAAAGGTTGTCGATGATCTTGGCGTTCCGCGACCAACAGTCCGCAGGGTCGCAAGAGATCTTAGAAACGAACTGCTAGAGAAGATTCAGATTTTACAGACGGATGCCCAGAGGGCAACAATCGAGGAAAAAGAGGAATAAACCGTCTCTTCTTTCTTTTTACTTATTTTCACCCCTGTTGCGTAAGAGTTTACCCCTCCCCCGAGATACGGTGTGGCAGGCGTGATCATGAAGGCTCCTACCAGCAGTGTAGCCTGAGGGGTAAACTCTTACCGCTACCTACATAGAAAATCATATAATCAGACGAATGCAAGAAAAAGAGACTGAAAACATGGTACTGCGAAAGTCAGGGGTAAAAATGCACTGGACTAAACAACGTCAAAAAACCATCTGCAGAAGACGGCAATTTTCCCTTCAAAAAAGGGGATGACTTGGCAATGATCATTGAAAAAAAACGGATTGAAAACAAGAAAAACCCGAAAATGAACAACAGGAAAAAATTCCTAATTGTGGGGAGCGGCGGCCGTGAAAGTGTATTTGCAGCCAGGCTTGCAGAGGACACCGTCCTTTATGCCGTAACCGGACACGAAAACAGAACCATAATTGACTGTGTAAACGGCACAGGCGGAAGGTACGTGATTGGCGACACAAACAGCCCCGAGCTGATTACAAGCTTTGCAAAAAGACACCGGATTGACTATGCCTTTGTAAGCGCCGACGAACCACTAGCTAACGGAGTCATCGACATGCTTCTAGAAAACAACATCAAGGCAATCGGCGGCACAAAGGAGGCCGCGCGTATCGAGTGGGACAAGATATATTCAATCAAAATGATGAAGAGGCTGTGCCCCGAGTTT
Organism: uncultured Nitrosopumilaceae archaeon; assembly: GCA_964348355.1. GTDB lineage: Archaea > Thermoproteota > Nitrososphaeria > Nitrososphaerales > Nitrosopumilaceae > JAWVZS01. The sequence goes on from CAYGCI010000081.1 coordinate 5,281, forward strand.
ACGCCGTTTTTCAGGGTTGTCAAAAAGCCAGATGAATTAAACGACGCAATACGTGAGTTTGAATCACGGAATCTACAGCTGGTTGTAAAGCCGCAGGGACTGACCGGAGGAAAGGGCGTAAAGGTAATGCCCGAACACCTGAAATCATACAATGACTGTCATGATTATTCCGTGGCGCTCCTTGAGAGGAATCCCGATGAGAGCATCCTCCTGGTTGAAAAGCTAAAAGGAATAGAATTTACAATAATGGGAATCACCGACGGCAAAAACTTGGTACTGTCCCCTGCAAGCTACGACTATCCATTCAGGTATGAAGGCGACGTCGGTGCGGGAACGGGCGGAATGGGGTGCTTTACCGACTCTGAAAAAAAACTTCCGTTCATGAGCCAGCAGGATCTAAACGACTGCAAGTTCATCATGCAAAAGATCATCGACGAGATGCGTCACAGCAACCTCTTTTTTAACGGGGTGCTGAACGGGGGTTTTTTCAAGACAAGGGACGGCATCAGGTTCATGGAGTTCAACGGGCGTTTTGGTGATCCGGAAGGCATCAGCATACTCAGCATCCTGCAGGGCTCGTTTTCTGAACTTCTCATACACATCTGGAACAGGACGCTTTCAGATGATGTTGCAAAATTCATCAGAAAGGCCAGTGTAATAAAATACCTCGTTGCAAAAGAATATCCAAGTGAAAGCAGGGAGCCGAGCGTCTTTTCCCTGAAAGAGGACGAGATTAAAAAGCTGGGCGTAAAGATCTACTTTGCATCCTGCATTCAGACGGGCAAAAACCGGTATCAGACTTTGAGAAGATCAAGAGTCGTCGCCCTTTGCATGGTTTCAGATGAAATCAGTGATGCATGTGAGACAATAAACCGTGCAATCGACGATTTTGTTGCCGGCCCGCTGGAATACAGACGCGACATCGGCTCGTTGAAAAGCCTGGAGAAATTAAAAAATGCATTATGACTGCCGTCTGTTGAACGCCTGACACACCCCGCCGCAGTTACGGTGATGGATCAGCTACTGTGCGGATCCCATATCCGGACGCGGCAGACGGGACAGGCGTCGGCCGGCCATGCCCGCCCCTACGGCCGCAACGTGACACCGCTAAACAGATGGCCTCCCACACCGTATCTCGGGGGGGGGGGGCAAACTCATACATTTGCCAAAAATGGTAAAAGGCTGGGCTCTGAAAGCTCAGGCGTGAACCCTTCCATCAAAAGGGCCATTTAAACAGAATTCATGCCTAAAATCAGGAATAGTTTCGAGCCCGAACTGTTACTTTCAAGTACTGATCGCCGTCGCAATGTTTTAAGCTGCCGTGATGCTATGTCAAACTGCCGTGCAAGCACGTCATTCTGTGTTGATGATATAATGGTGGTTGGCACACCGCCTGATTTAAGATCTTGGTGTCTAGATAGATTTTATCCATTACGTGTCCCTCATAGCTCTAACCGCATCTACGGCATCGACGGTCTGGTCTCCGATAATGCCAGAGAGCTGTTTGAATGCGTTGGAGTCAAGTTTTGGAATTTCCTTGAGTCCTAT
>CAYGCI010000082.1:0-6822 GCA_964348355.1 uncultured Nitrosopumilaceae archaeon
CGACGTTGAGGCTCTGCATCTCCTGCAGCAGCAGCTTGAAGGCGTATGCGACGGAGACCGACGACACCTTTGCCTTGTCGCCGCACACCCTGCAGACGTACTTTCTCTGCTTTACATCGTGATATGCCACCAGGCCGCACCTCTCGCACACGTAGACGTCGGACTTGTCGGACTCGTCCAAAAGCCTGTCCTTGAGGATCATCGAGGCGCCGTAGGCGATCAGGCAGTCACGCTCCATCTCGCCGAACCTCAGGCCGCCGCCGCGGGCCCTGCCCTCCGTCGGCTGCTTTGTGAGCATCTGGACCTGTCCGCGGGCCCTTGCGTGGATCTTGTCTGCCACCATGTGGTGCAGCTTTTGATAGTACACGACCCCGATGAAGACCTCGACGGGGAACGGCTTGCCGGTCCTGCCGTCATACATCGTCTCCTTGCCGGAGTACTTGAAGCCGTGGGCGTCCATCACCTCCCTTACCTCGTCCATCTTCTCGCCCACGAACGCCGAGCCGTCGAACTTTTTGCCGCGCAGTGCGGCGGCCTTTCCGCACACGGACTCCATGAACATCCCGACGGTCATTCGGGACGGGAACGCGTGCGGGTTGATCAGGACGTCCGGCGATATCCCGTCGGCGGTGTAGGGCAGATCCTCGTTCTTTGCCAGGATTCCAAGAACCCCCTTCTGCCCGTGCCTTGATGCAAACTTGTCGCCGATTTCTGGAATCCTCATGTCCCTGACCCTGATCTTGTACATCTTGCCGCCCTCGTTGGACTGTGTCATGACTACCGTGTCGACGACGCCGGTCTCAGACGGCCTCACGCCGATCGAGGTGTCCCTCCTGTAGGGCCCGGACGACTCGAACTCGCGGTACTCCTCCATGAAGCGCGGTGGGCTGGTCTTTCCGATCAGGATGTCGCCGCCCAGCACGGAGGACTCTGTGGCAATGACGCCGTCCTCCTCTAGCAGGCGGTACGCCTTTTCCCCCTTGTATCCCCTGATGCTGTCATCGGCGTTGGGAATCTCAAAGCTGTCCCTCATCCCGCCCGGATACTGCTTGGCCTCCGCGTCGTATATCCTGTAGAAGAACGTCCTGCCAAGGCCGCGGTCAACGGATGCCTTGCTCAGGACTATGGCGTCCTCGATGTTGTAGCCGTCAAACGGAAGCACCGCGACCACGCAGTTCTGTCCTGCCGGCCTGTCCTCGAGGCCAAGCAGGCCCATCGCCTTTGTATTTACGATCGGGGTCTGCGGGTACAGCATGAGGTGCTGCCTGACATAGGTGCTGGTGTTCATCATCGGCGTCGAGAACCCGAGGCTCTGCTTTGCCATGGCAGACTCGTACGTGTTTCTCGGGGACTGGTTGTGCTCCGGATACGGGATGATCGATGCCCCGGCACCCAGTATGGCAGGCGGGAAGATTTCCAGGTGCGTGTGCCCCTTGGTGTCCCCCTCGTCAAGCGAGATATAGTAGTTCTCCTCCTCGTTTGCATCGATGAGCTCGATTATCCCCATCCTGATCAGATCGTTCCAGGACAGCAGCCTCTTGGAGATCTTGTCTAGCAGCTCCGGGGTCAGCAGCGACCTGCCGTCCCTGACTATGATCAGCGGACGCAGCACCCTGCCGGCATTGCAGTTGATGTAGATCCTTCTGGTCGCGCCTTCCTGCTCGGACTTGTGGAACGAGATTCCCACGTGCGGGTGGATCTTTGAGTTCCGGCGGAGCTGGCGCAGCGAGTCGGTCAGCTGCCCGCCGTCCTTGTAATAGCCGACCAGCCGCCCGTCCACGAACACGCGGGCGCCGTCGGTCCTCACGTCCTCCTTTGCCTCCAAAAAGTGCACGGCTCCCAGGTCGTACAGCTTTTCGATGATTTCCTCAGACGGGACGTTTACCGATATGATCGCAGACAGCGCCAGGTTCTTTACCAGGCCGCAGTTTGATCCCTCGGGGGTCTCGCTCGGGCAGATCCGCCCAAAGTGCGTCGCGTGCAGGTCCCTTGCCTCAAAGTTTGGCTGGGTCCTGCTGAGCGGGGACTGGATTCTCCTAAGATGGCTGATCGTCGAGAGGTAGTTGGTCCTGTCCAGAAGCTGCGTCACGCCGACGCGCCCGCGCCCCCAGTTTCCCGTGGCGATGGCGTTGTTCAGCTTGTCGGTTATGATGCCGGGCCTGATTGCGGCGGCGACCGCGTTGATGCCGCGCTTTTGGCCCGAGCGCTCCAGCTGGTACTTCATGTCGCGAACCAAGTTCCTAAACGCTGTCCTGAACAGGTCCGCCAGCATCTGGCCCGCAAACTTGATCACCTTGTTGCCGTAGTGGTCCTTGTCGTCGGGAGTTATCCAGCCGAGCTTGAGCTCTAGCAGCTTGCATGCTGCCTCTCCCAGGAACTGCGCCTTTTCCTTGCGGTTTTCCGGGTGCTTTCCCAGGTGCGGCAGGAGGCCCCAGTCAAGGAGGGTCTCTGCCCGCTTGATCTGGAACTCTTCGAGCATTCCGGGCGCGATTCTCTTGCTGATGTAGACGATGGCGTCCTTGGATGTCGGGACGTCGCCTGCCTTTTCAAACGAGCCCTCAAGCTCGTCCTGGATTTCATCGACGAGGGATACGGAGCTTGCAATCTCCCTGTCAGACTCCAGTCCGAGGGCCCTCATCAGCGTGACGACCGGGATGTCTACTGGGGAGCCCGGTATTCTTGCGACGATGAGCCCGTCGTTTTTCATGACAAGCTCCAGCTTTGCACGATACCCGACTATGGAGGAGTAGACCTTGGCCTTGAAGACGGCGTTGCCGCTGACGGTCTCCTTGTCTACGATTATCTTGTTGTACGACAGGTCCTCCAAGCCGACGATGACCCGCTCGGAGCCGTTGATGATAAAGTATCCCCCCGGATCGTTGGGATCCTCGCCGTGCTCGACCAGCTTTTGCCTGGAAAAGTTGTGCAGGATGCAGGCGTTTGACTTTGCCATTACGGGGACGTCCCCGATGTGCACGAATCTGGATTCCAGGATCTTGCCGTCCTCGACGACGCTTGCCTCCATCATTACGGGGGCAGAGTAGGAGACGTTTCGAAGCCTCGCCTCGGCGGGGGTGATGTGCGTGATTGATCCGTCAAGCTCCATCATCCTGGGCTGCTGCAGCTTTACCTTGCCAAGCTGGATCTTGTAGGGATACTCGGCGTTTTCGATTTCGATCTGCTGGACCTCGTCGATGATGCTTTGCAGGCCGCGCTCCAGAAACTCGTCAAACGAGTTGAGGTGCTGCCTTGCAATGCCCTCCCTTTTTAGGATGTCCTGAATTATCGGCCAGCGCTTGGTTGAGGGATCCGTCGCCTATACCTCCACCACGTATCTGTAGTAAATTGCCTCGCCGGCAGTCGCACTCTTCCGCGTAATCCTTATCATGTCCCCTGGCTTTACTCCCAGTCCCAGGATCGCGGGATCGTTGGCAAAGATTAGCGGCAGTTCGGTGGGCTGGCAGTTGAACTCCTTGAGGACCTTCTCGGCATCGTCCCTTGTCATGATTTCGTGCTTTGGGACATAGACGTGATCGGGGACCAGGATCGGGTTCTTTTTAGTCGCCATGTGATCCGCCCTCCAAAACAACATTAGCTGTAGAGAAAATTAATCCTGACAAACTGTCAACGAATCACCGAGAGGTTAATATATATCTAATCTGGGAAAGTCTCTTTTTCGCTGTTGGTCAACTAATATTTTCCTAACCTTAAATAGTATTGTTTCAGGCGTAAAATCGATGAAAACGCAGCTAGGGGTGTTATTTGTAACTGCAGTGCTAATTGCAGGAAGCTCAATAACGCCATCGTTTGCACAAGTAGGGCCAGTCATGGTTTCAACAGATAAGGATTCTTACTCTGACGGAGACACCATCGTTGTCTCCGGCGTGGTAAGCGACCTGTTGACAGGAATACCAATCACTCTGAGGGTTATCGCCGCAAATGGTAATCACGTCCAACTTGCACAACTCGATGTCGGAGACGATAGAAAGTTCAGTACAGAACTGAGTGCCGGAGGACCTCTGTGGGCGAGCAGTGGAACATATACAGTCGAATTGAAATATGGCGCTGCAGTAGCAGAGTCCACCTTTGAGTTTGGCGGATCCACAGGCATGCCGCCGGGCGGTGGTGCAGGTACTGGAACAGGACAAATGTTCGAAGTCGACGCAGGCGAGGCAGGAAGCTTTGCTGTAGGATACTCAATCACGGGTGGAAGCCTCAGCAACATTTCCATCGACGGGGAATCAAACTCACTAGTAGTGGAAATTGACGCAGCCGACGACGGGGAGCTCACGCTGACTCTGCCAAGAGAAATGATCGACGCTAGAATGAGCGGTTGTGAGGGCTCAGACGATGAGTTCGTCGTACTGGTAGATGCAGAGGAGACAGAGTTTGAGGAGGCAAAGACTTCCGAAGACAGGACGATAACGATAGGATTCTTCGCAGGCGCTGAAGAGATCGAAGTCATCGGCACTTGTGCAGTTCCAGAATTTGGCACTATAGCGGCATTGATTCTGGCAGTGGCAATTATCTCGATAATTGCGGTATCTGCAAGATCAAGGCTAAGCATAATGCCAAAATACTAGAATTTTTTTTCCTTTTTCTTCTTTTTGCAACGGCCCAAAGCGCGCACCCCGCCCCGCTGGCCCGGGCCGCGCCCCTGCCACGTCTGCCATCGGCAACCACGAAGCCCCACGTATAGTCGATGCAGATCAAAAAATCATACAGCCTTGCGTCATTTTTGGCAAAGTCCAACATGCCTAAACCGCATATTCACAGACAGGCATGAAGGACGAGCCTCCTGCCGATCCCATAAAAGGGATTGCTTTAGGATCGGCCGGCAGCGGCCGTGACATGCAATACAGCAAGATGCAGCTGGGCCAGAAAACCATCACGGGTGCAAGATGCACATCCAAGCTTTTGTCCATTGTCGCCAAAGACAGGGACGGAACTCAAAAAAAACGCCGTCTGCCAGCAACATAGAGCACAGGTACAGTAACCCAGAGTTCATAAAAAACAACGGACTGCATGTGCAAAAAAAGCATCCGTAGATCAGAGGCATATCACCAGTGTATAGACAGCCAGGCAGAGCGGAGCCGGCATGTCTGAGGGGCATGAGTCATGACAGGGTGCAAAAAGACTGCCGGCATCACAGGACTCCGGCCACGAACGAGCAAAGCATGCGGCTTGTCAAAAGTACAGATTGCGGGAACCGGCCCGGGGGAGGCGGCCTTGCAAGTCCCCGCCCAAGGTGAGCAGTGGCATTATGATCTGCAGGCCTGCAGTATACGCTCCTGCTACATCCGGGAGGATTCTGCCAACAGCCCGCGGCCGGGCGGACGCCGGGGCCTGCCGTGATCACAAAGGACGGTGCGGGCCGGAGATGCCCGGTACCGTAATGGCGCGCATCACGACCCGGCGCCGGCGGCGCAGCGTGACGGGCATGATCATGGAGGCTCCGGGGCGCACATCCGGTCACCATAGTGCCAGAGAGCTCAGGCATGTCGGCGGGTCATCCCGCTGCTTTTTGTCTTGTCGCCGGGCATGGATTGAGGCGTCGTGCCCTCCGGTCCGGTTTCTGTTTCTTTGCTTGGTTTTTTGGCACATTTGGCCCAAGCTGCGTCGCAAGGGTTTGCCCCCTCCCCGGACTATGGCGCGGGGACGATCATGGGGACGCTGATCAGTGGTGCCGTCCAGGGGTCAGACTCCCACAACTGCATCCTTAAAAACGCTTTAATAATAACGATTATGTCTACAAGTAGATGGTTTTGCAAAAAAAGACATCAATATCACTGGTGCTTGTAGCAGTATCGGTAATCGTAATGAGCTCCACTGGCAGCTCGTTTGCCCAGGATTTCGGAATGTCCATTACGGCAACTGCGCAGGACGGCTCTGATACCATAATGGTGACAGGCGAGACGGTACACACAGGCGACGTATCAATAAAAGTAATGTCGCCAAACAGGAGTGTGATTGCTGTGGATCAGGTGAGCCCAGACGAGAATGGAAACTTTGCTGCAGACTTTAAAATAGACGAAGATCAATGGCTGCAGGACGGTCTTTATACAATCACCGCAAAGCAGGGAAGCGCCTCCCTATACGAACTGTCTGTCAAGGTTCAAGTAGCAGGCGGTACAGCCTTTGAGACCATGGCAACCCAGTCGACATTTGAGAATACAATACTAAGACAAAACGAGGTGGACAAGATCCGAGGACTGACGATACAGGTAGATGCAGCGGTGGGCTCTAACATGATTGCCATAACCGGCAATACGGACAAGATACCGTTCCCCGTCTCAATCAAGGTGGTCGCCCCAAATGACAATGTCGTTGCAGTTGATCAAGCCTCACCAGATGCGGATGGCAACTTTTCAGTCGACATCATAACCGGGGAAGAGGCCTGGGATCAGGACGGCTTTTATACAATCACCGCACATCAGGATGGAGGCTCCCAGTACAAGGCTTCAGCTCAAGTCGAGATACTAGATGGCCTAGTAATTCCAGAATTTGGTACCATAGCGGTATTGGTTCTAGCAGTGGCAATTATCTCGATAATTGCGGTATCTGCAAGATCTAGGCTCAGTATAATGCCAAAATACTAGAATTTTTTTCCTTTTTTTCAACATATACATAAATAGAGACATTGGTTACTCGGATTCAAGATGAACATCCGTACGTCGTACATGCTAGCAGCAGTTCTATCCGTAGCGGGGGCAATGGCAATCGCTCCTGTCTTTGCTGTAGAACAGGCTTGTCCGGGCTGTGCTGAGGGTGATTGTATAAAAGCCGTCCTGATCCCAGGCCTCTTCCCCGGTTATGATGTCG
>CAYGCI010000083.1:0-6764 GCA_964348355.1 uncultured Nitrosopumilaceae archaeon
ACATCAACGCCATGATCTTTTTGTAGACTTTGGCATCCTTTTCTTTGCGCATGGCTTCTGACAGGCTGTTTGTTTCTTTTGCCATGCCCACTGCGCCGGTTGCGCGATCATTGTACTCTTCGAATGAACCTTGTCTTGGCTCAAAGACTTCTGCTCGTTGCTATAAAGCGTGCCTTGAAAAACATTAACGCTGGGAACAAAATGAAAATTTCTGAGTTTAAGTTTGCGGCAAATACTGATGTGGTCAAAAGGAAGTTCCTAAAGACCGTCAACGGACTGGGTGTTGATCTGGGGGTTTTTTGCGTCAACAAGGACTCAAATCAGACATCAAAGAAGATCCCTATGGATTTTACATGCATGCTACAGTAGACACAATAGTTAGCCATTTGGTTGAGGATTATATCCAGGCACATGATCAGGGCAATTCGACTAGCTTTACCATAGACAAAAGTCTGACAAAGGATGCGAGGGACTCGTTCAACGAATACTGTAGGAATAAGATTCATGATAAAATGAGGCAAAAGAATTTGAAGGTAGATCTTACTCCGAATATTTACCATGAGGATTCAAAAAGTGTGCCCATGCTTCAGGTTGCAGATTACATTGCAAGCGCAACCCAGAGATTTCTTGTTCATAGAGACACGACGTTTTACAACGCGTTCAGTAACAAATTGAAGTACCGCGAAAAATGGGATTGGAATGACAAGATAATATGGTGACTCTCGACCTACTCCTCCCTACCTGTCCAAACAGGCGTCATTGTTTCGGTCAAGATCCTATTGCTTGCTCAATAGACTTTACCCACCTGTTTGGTATTCTCATATCTCATATTAAAAGCATAAGCATGAGCAGTCTTGCACGGCCCTGATTTCAGGCGCAAAAGATCGGTTGTTTTTACGCGTTCAGGCGTGATCATGCAGCAGGCTAGGCTCAATGCCTGCTCCTTATCCTGGTATGCAACAGGTACGCTGGAATCATTGCAAGCGCAAACAGCGCAAGCGGGATCATGTGTTCTGGCAGCAGGCGGCGCGGCTCTTCGGTCACAAACGCCTGGACTGTAGCATGCGCGGTTCCGCCCCGCCCGTTTTCTGCCATAACCCGGATTACGGAGTAGTCCTGCACGCTTATGATGCAGGATACGCCGCAGTCGGCACCCGCATCCTGGCCGTCCAGATACAGCCTGTCCATCCTCCCAAATTCTGGGGGTGCCGTTACAGTCACGTGGCCGTGCTCCCGCGATGCTGCAGGTGCGTTGTCCCGTGCAAGGTTTGCCGATATGACCATGTCGTCAAGTCCACATGATCGTACCCGTACTGCCTTGCCGTGCCGCCGGCAGTCACGCTTACCAACAGCGGAGAGGACGAGCCCAGTCCCGCGTTAAGGGGCACCTCAAGCCGGGCATCTGAGTTTGCAAGGCAGGGCGGCACAGGATCTGCGATGCCCCCTCCTGCAACGTCCTGGCTCCCCTCAAGGGGATACCTGCCAAACTCGGAGCTGGCCCGGCGCCGCACTATATCCCGACGACCCCGCGATCCTGCTTTTCTACCGAGCCCCCCAGCCTCACGAAGACTGCTACCGCAGTCCCGGCCGCCGCCGCCACAGGTATGGCTATCATGAGGACGTCTGGCGGCCCGGTATCCGGCATCCGGATCCCCGGGACGGCACCTCCTGCGGCCTCCGGGCCGACGGCGGCATGGTCTTTCACGAGCTGAAAGTACTCCGTGGAGCGGCCCCCGCCCGAATCCCATGCGGTGATGTTCAGGGTATAGCTTCCGTCGGGCAGGCCTCCAATGTCAAGCCTGTCCCCGGCAACGAACAGCTCCGTCGAGTTTGCAAGAAACCTCACCCCCTCCAGATCATCGTCGCTTATCCTGGGGCGGACAGGCGTCTGGGGCAGGACAATCCCGGGCATGTCCAGCTCTATGACCGGGGGAGGGTTGTGGATGCCGATGTTTGAGAACCTTGCCAGCATGGAGATCGGCTCGGAGGTGTGGTTTCCTGCAAACAGCGTCGAGTGCACCATAAATGCGTGGATCCCCGTCCGGTTTATCGGGACGTGCAGTACCGTCGACGTGTCGTCTTTGTTCTTGACTGGGAAGAATCCGCCCCCCTGGCTGAAGGGGGACGTTCCGAGCCAGTCCAGCGAGGGCCAGCTCATAAAGTGGCCGAACACCCCAGAGGGCACGTTGGTCTGGAGTATGTCGCCGCCGGGCCCTACTGCAAACACCGCAAGGTTGGTGTCGGGGTTCTCCCAGGAGAACTCGACGGATGCCGAGTTGATGTCGGGGCTCTGGATGTCAAAGTAGTACTGTCTCCAGTCCCCCGCCATGTAGCGATTGGCCATGTCAAAGGCGCCCTTGACATAGCCCGTGCCGTGCAGGACGTCCCGGCCCGACACGCCGCCCACCCTGGCGGAGGACTCGCCCGGAACCGGCTCTGCGACGACATAGCTTGCCGGCACGCTGACCGAGTGCCTGTCGCTCTCAAAGGTCAGAAATCCCGAATAGACCCCGGTCTGCGCGTCGGGGGGGACAACAATCGTGACATCTAGGCCTTCAGAGCCCCCGGGCGGGACCGATACGGCGTCCCTGCCTATCCATACGGGATCCCAGGCAGTGCCGCCATAGAAGGTGGAGGTCAGCTTATAGTTCATGGCAGTCGCGTTGTTTTGCGTGTCGCCGACCCAGAACGAGAACTTTGTAGGCACGGGATATACGCCGACCATCGGCGTGCCCTCAAACCTTTCCGCAGGCTCGCTCACGCGGAGCTCCTGCACCGTCCCCCACGAGCCGCCCCTGGTAACCATGGACAGCTCGTCGCTTGTGACCTGCGTGTTGTTGTTCCTGTCGGTCCAGTCGTAGACATACAGGGAGGAGATCTTGAGATCCTCGGCATATATGTCGTGGGTCTTGTTCATGAACTCGCCGAACGGGAAGTTGAGGTTCAGGATCATCAGGTCAGAGTCCGGGGGGATCTGCACCCCGTCTGTGTAAAACGAGCCCAGATCCGTATAGTTCTTGATGTCTGAGAGCGGGATGTAGTTGGGACGGTAGGCCGAGTCGTTGAGAATCCTGTCTTGCAGGCGGGGCTTTGTGTGGCCAGAGTACGAGGTCTGCTGGACCATCTCAAGCGTCCTCGTGCCGACGGAGACCAGCATCTCCTCGTCAGTCGGGTTCTGAACGGTAAAGCCCGCCGTGGCGCGCTCCCCCGGGTGCAGGATGCCTGCAAACCAGCTGGTCATCGGAAAGCTCTTCTCGGGCAGCGAAACCTGCTGCAGGTTCAGGGCAGTCGAGTTGAGGCCCTCAAGCGGGGCGGCCAGGATCGACCTTATGTTTTCAAACGAGGCGTCGTTGTACACCAGGAACACGTCGCGGCCCTCTGCGTATTTTATCGCGTTGTGGACGTTGAGCAGTCCTGATCCCTGCGTGAACGCGTCGTTTTGCAGGTCGGTTGCAGATGACATCAGGATGTTCTTGATCAGGAACGGGTCATAGTCGATGCCGTTCTCAGTGAGGCCCTGCATCAGTATGGCCGCACCCCCGGAGACCAGGGGGGCCGCCATGCTCGTGCCCCCGAACATGGTAAACGGCTCGCTGGCCGAGTCTTTTTCAAGCCTCAGCACGCTTGAGGGGACAAAGCCGTGTGCCCCGATGCTCATCAGGTCGGGCTTGGGATCCCCGATTATGCCGGGGCCGCGGCTGGAAAAGTCGGCGACGTGGCCGTGGTGCTCCGTAGTGTTTCCAAACCTCGGCTGGCCCTTGAACGGGCCGTATCCGACAAACACGTTGTTGGTCGTGGCACCGACGGAGATTCCAAACGGGGAGGAGTTGGGCATTGCCATGGTTCCGTATCCGGGGCCGGAGTTTCCGGCGCTGACTACCATCGAGACGCCAGGAAAGTCGTCATCAAGCGAGCCGGGGGTGGAGAGCACCCCCAGAATAAGGGAGACCACGTCGAGGCCGGGCGCAGAGCCGACGGTCGGAAAGTGCGACACGCCCCAGCTGTTTGAGATTACCTGCGCGCGCGGCTCCCCGGTGAACCGCCACTGGACGTCGTCGTTGTCGAATCCGGCGGCCCACAGCCACGAGTACACCACGTCGCCAAACCACAGGGACTTTATAGGTAGGATTTTTGCGTCCGGGGCGACGCCGGCAATCCTGTACTTTCCGGTGTCGTTGTATATGTCGTACTCCATGTCCCCTCGGGAGGCAATCGTGGCCGCACTGGAGGTGCCGTGCCCCTGAAAGTCCGTCATCACGCCGAGGTAGTTGCCCCCGGGATCCAGGGGCTGCAGGAGCGTCCCGTTTACCGCAAGCGCGTCATCGTCTACCGTGGCGGTTCTGTTTGTCATTATGCCGTAGACATCGAGCACGCGCGCGCCTATCGCGCCGGCACTATAGTCGTCCCTCCCGTCCCCGTCCGAGTCATATACCAGGAACTCGTTTCCGCTACCCAGCACGATTGATCTCTCGTCGGTAAAGTCAAAGTCATAGTCGGGCTGGCCGGACTCCTCGTGGCGGGTATAGTCCTCCCAGGAGGTGGTAAGATCCGGGGTTATGGTATCATACAGTCCGGCGATGTTCGGATCGGTCACCAGGACCGGGACGACCTGGATGCGCGGATAGGCCCCGGACAGCGCCCCCTGGTACATCAGGCCCAGATGGTAGATGCCACTTTTTGAGGCGATATAGTCGTCGTAGCTCCTGCCTATCCTCATGTCATCGGTCAGCGTGCCGTTGAAGACGGGCTCGCTGCCGGCCAGCGGGAAAAACGAGTTGTACACCTGCACGACGGTTCCCCCGCCCCCCTGCTCTATGTCCAGGAAGACTCCCTCCGAGGTGCGGTACACCTTGGAGGTGGCATTGTCGGGGGCAGGCAGGGTATAGTTTCGGATCTTGCCGTGCCCGTCAATGTGCGCATAAAAGGTCGCGTTGGTTATCACTATTCCCTGGCCGTCTGCATCCAGCATTATCGGGTGGTTCTTCGAGTCGCGCGCAAGCGAGTCCCGTATGTCCGGGTTGGAAAAGTCCACCCCCGTATCGACTATTGCGACCGTGACGCCCCTTCCTGAATACTCGGAATCGTCCCGCGCGTCCTGGGCACGCGTAATCTGGCCGATCCGGGACGCGTCCTGCGCGTCAAAGTCCAGCAGAAAGTCCTCGATTACGTGGTGTCCCCGGTTTTGCAGGAGCGGTATAGAGTCCCGGGGCACCAGCATGACCGAGAAGAACCCATTTGAGGAGCCAGCACGGTACACCTCCGCATCGGAGCCTTGGACCGCAGGCGGGCTCCCGGGGCCGAAGACTATGACGCGCTTGAGGTGGGCTTGCTGCGAGGCCTCCGGTGGCACCTCGAATATTCCCGTGGAAATGTCTGCGCCTGCCAGCTCCCGTACAGGGACATCCTCAAAGAACGCGTGCGAGCCTGGCAGTGCCGCGCCAGATGCAAACAGTAGAATAATTGCCGCGGTCGGCATCATGATAGTAGGCCCCGCGCGCACGATATAACTATCTTCTTCTGGCCAGGATGGCCAGCTGCAGTGCGACGATAATCCCGATGGATGAGACCACGGGTATGAGCAGGGAGTTCAGCTGGGTCGAGGCCCCCTCTATGTTGGTGACAGAGTCCGACATCGAGGTGACACTAGAATCGATGTTGCTGCTTGCCTTGTCCAGTATCACCCCAAAGTCCCTCACCTCCGACTTTAGTACCTCGAGCTCCTGGGAGGTCTCGTCCAGGATCGTGTTCAGGCGGATGATCTCGTCTGATATCCCCCCCAGATCCTGGCTCAGTACCGAGGTGGCCGCGGATCCATGCGACACGCTTCCCTGGCTGAAGGAGACCACGTGGAACACGTATGTCCCCTCCATGGTCGGGGTATAGTCTGCAAAGTACAGTCCGTTGTGCAGGGTCGTAAACGACGAGGAGAGGACGTCGACCTGCCCGTCCGGGAGGTGGACATGGGAGGTCTGCAGCAGCTCCTCGGGGTTGTTCTCGCCGATGAGCAGCCCGTCGCTGGTGGTCTGGACGAATATCCTGATCGGGCTGTTGACTGCCGCAGTCTCCGGCGCAAACACCAGCGTGTCGACGTGCCGCTCTATCGGAACCTCCGTCAGATCCGTCGTTGACGAGAACTTTACGTCGATTTTTTTGGACAGTCCGTTCTGCGAGGCGCTTATCAGCTCGACGGTATATGTCCCGTACGGATAGTCTATCGACGCGGCAGGCCAGGTGTGTAGCAGGTGCGAGAAGGTTCCGTCCGGTCCCGTCTGGATCTGCTCAAAGATCGCAATCGTCTCGTCCGGGGCGATAAGCCTAATCACTAGGGTCTCCCCGGGAAGGGCGGTTCCGTAGATGAACAGGGGCTGCCCGTCGGCATACACGGCATTATCAGTAAAGGCGGCAAGCGACTCCGAATAGGCCGCGGGCAGGACGGCCGAAAACAGTGCCACTGCGGCCACAAGTTGGACTTTCAACGTAATTGTTGTCTGGTTATCCCATAGATATTATTTCTGATGCAATGATCTTGACCACGCGCGACATTCGTTGCTTGTAGTCTGTTGCACAACCCCGGTTTTAGGATGATTCTACCCTCCCTGCAGCGGATTTTTTCGATTTAAGGGGGGCCTGCTCATCACTTGAGAATGGAGGACCGGAAGGAGGTGGAATCACAGCGGGTTCGGACTCAATCACGCAAACGGTAGAAAGTGTAGTAACTATGCATAGTAACCAATCACAAAAAGGACAAGAAATTTTCACCAATG
>CAYGCI010000084.1:0-6686 GCA_964348355.1 uncultured Nitrosopumilaceae archaeon
CACGGCCCTGTCCTGCTCGGCCTGCACGAGCGTTGCAAAGTTGGAGTTCATCCTGTTCATCACCTTCCACGGTACGTCAGTACTTCCTAGGCGTGCTTTTGCAGACCGGGCACGGCACCGCCGCTACTTTCCGCGATCGTTTACAAACGAGTCGGCCGCATCTACGACACACTCGGCAAACAGCGCCATGGCAAACCCTTTGCCTCCTGCAAATCCGCCCCACCTGGACTCCACATCTATGAATACGGCAGTCCTCCACAGGTTGTACAGCATGACGGGCAGATAAAACAGCAGCAGCCGGACTACCGGGGAGTTGCTGCACGTCCTGCCCGTTATTCCCTTGATCACCCTGAACCCCGCCTCGATTACCCACCTTCTGCGGTACTCTAGTGTTTCCGCCATGACGACCTCTGCGCTTGTCACAGGCATGTTGGTGGCAAAGACCAGGTACTTGTCTGCTATGTTGGCGTCTTTTGCCTTGCCTTCCTTTTTTGTGCCATCCTTTTTTGCCTTGTTCTCTTCCTTTTTCTTTTCCACAATGGCCGACCCTGAACGCGGCGCTCCTGTCTTGTTGGTCATGATGTATTCGGATACCGCGCCGCGATCTCCGCGGTCGTACTCTTGCCGCCACTATCCTCCTGTTCTTGGTGGCAGACATGATGTAGCTGCTCTTGCTTTTCTCTGCGGCCCTCATGCAGTCCACGTTAAAGAATCCCCGGCCATACAGGAACGTCCTGATCCGCATCCCTGATCTGGACGTGTTGCGGATCATCTTAGGCACGAAATCGGCCAGTTTTGCCTCTTTTGGAAGCTGCAGTGAGGAGAGCACGACGTCAGATCCGTCATCTGATCCTACTCCGTGCACGGTGATATGCGAGAGAAACGTAGACGTACCGTTCTTGGGCTTTGATTTTCTGGCGACCCCCTTCAGGCCCTTGCCATAATACTCGACGTCGGTGACGTCTACTGCCACGACGTCCGTATTGTATAGCATGCCGGATCTGCGGGCGCTCCTCACCGTGTGCCGTACCGTGGAGCTGCACCACCTTTGCGCGCCGTCCGGACTGACGCCCCGGATAGCCTTTAGGATCCAGTCCGGACTGGGCGTACGACGACTGCATGCGCCGGCCCCGGAGGCCGGATGCGAGAGCTTTGCCACAAAGCTTGGGAACGCCTCGAAATACCTGTACGCGTTCATACTGCATCCGGGCATGGAGCCCACCAACAACCTGGCCGAGTGCATGCCGAGGCCGTCCGTAATTGCGCGCAATATATTCCAGGGACTCCGTACCGAGAAGGGCGTGGAGATGTTTACCGTACTGACGACGTGCGCGATGAACTGGCGCGCCCGGGGATGCGGCGTGAGGGAGGTGGCCGTCAAGACCCCTACTGGCAGCGTCGCCTGAGGGGTAAACTCTTACGATCCGAGGCCTATGGTGGTTTTTATACGGGCCTGCCATTCGGGACGAGTTCAAGCCAAAAAATCAGAGCTGCGCAGCAGACTAGGTTTTCAACTGTACGCACTACGGCGATGCTCAGACCTCCATCGAGTCAAGAATCGAGTCAACGTTGGTGACTGGGGAGCCGCCCTCGGAGATTACCTGCCTTGCGGGCGGGTTTTCCAGATAATTCGGGATTCTCTCTGCAAGACGGCGCGTATATGGGGCGATATGGCCGTTCTTGTAAAACACCCCTGTCGGAATCTTGCTGTCCCACTCGAGGGACTTGATCAGTGCCTGGGCCAGCTTTTCGTCAAGATCGGTCTGATCGTCCTCATGCACTATGCCGTCAAACCCGGTCTCCTCCAGCTTGTAGATTCTGGAATGCCTCTCCCCTGCCTCCTCCATCAGGTCAGCCCCCGCATACCAGTCCCTTGTGTTGATGTCGTTGTAGGTGGGGCAGGGCTGCAGCACGTCAAGGAACGAGAGCCCCTCGTGCCTGATGGCCTGTACAATCAGATCCTTGAGGTGCCTGATGTCATACGAGTACCCCCTGGCAACAAAGGTAAAGCCGCTGGTCACAGCAAGGCCCAGCGGGTTGACGCTGTAGTTTGTGTTTGGGAATGGAAGGGACTTTGTCTTCTCCCCCAGCTTCAGGGTGGGGGAGGCCTGGCCCTTGGTCAGTCCATAAACTCCGTTATCAAAGACAATGTAGGTCATATCCACGTTGCGGCGTCCGGCCGCCACAAAATGACCCGCGCCTATCCCCAGGCCGTCACCGTCCCCGCCTACCGCAACGACGGTCATTGCAGGGTTTGCAATCTTTGCGCCCTGTGCAAACGTAAGCACGCGGCCGTGCAGGGTGTGCACCCCATACACGTTGACATAGTGCGACGTCTTTCCCGAGCATCCGATGCCGGAGAACAGGGCCGCCTTGTCACGCTCTATGCCCATTTCCGCCAGCGCCATCTGTATGGCATTTACGATTCCAAAGTCCCCGCATCCCGGACACCAGTCGTTGTGCACGCCCGTCTTGTAGTCAGAAAGCCTAGGCGCCATGCATCAATACCTCGCGTTTTTCGGCCCTGCCCTCCACGATGCGCCTCAGAGAGTCGTAGAGCTCCGTGCTCGTCATTGCACGGCCGGTATACTTGAGAACATAATAGTCGACCTCCCGGCCGGTGCTTTGCCTGAAGATCTTTCCCAGCTGGCCAGAATGGTTTGCCTCGACGTCTACTATTGTCCCTACCGGTGCCAGCAGGGACGAGACATGCTCGGAGGGGAAGGGATGAAGCAGCTTTATCTGTACGAATCCGACCCTGATTCCGTCGCTTTGCAGCATTTTGATCGCATCCGTTATCGGGCCCTTGCAGGAGCCCCAGGAAATGACCGTGAAATCCTCGACGCCGTATGATACGACCTGCTCTTCCCTTGGGATCCTTTGCAGGATCAGCTCCAGCCTGGACATCCGCTTGTCCATCATCTGCACGCGCAGGACGGGATCCTCGGTGATGTGGCCCGACTCGTCGCTCTCATCCCCGGTATTCCAAAAAATGCCGTTATCCATACCCAGCCTTGAGCGCGGGGAGACGCCGTCCTCCGTAAGCTCGAACCTCTTGTACTCCTGGCCGTCAAACGAGTCAAGCAGCCTTCCCCTCTCGATGGATACCCGGGAGGGGTCAAACCTCCTGCAGGTCACCACCGAGCTTGCAAGGAACTTGTCCATCATGTGGATCACGGGAACCTGGAAGACGTCCGAATAGTTAAAGCACCTGGCAGTGTCATAGAAGCTCTCCTCTACATCCCCGGACGCATAGACGAGCTTTGGAAAGTCGCCGTGGCCTGCATTGATGGCAAAGAGCAGGTCGTCCTGGCCGTGTCTTGTCGGCAGGCCGGTGGACGGGCCGCTTCGCTGATACAGTGTGATTACCAGTGGAACCTCGTTTATTCCAGCCCACCCCAGGGCCTCTGCCATCAGGGCAAAGCCCGGGCCTGATGTCGACGTCGAGGAGCGGGTTCCCGTCAGCGCCCCGCCGATGACCATGCCGATTGCAGAAATTTCATCCTCGGTCTGAGTTACCGCAGTGGATCCGGAGTCATGGCCGTCAACATCCAGGATTTCATGGGACTCAAGGTAGACGCTCTCATCGGAGGCGGGGGTGATCGGATAGTACGACTGGAACCTGCATCCCGAGACAATCTTTCCAATCGAGGTTCCCTCGTATCCCTGGACAAGGATGGTTCCCGGCCGCCTTTTGGTTCCGGGCAGGCTGGTCGGAAATCCGGGGAACTTGGCAGCTGCAAAGTTGTAAGAATAGCTGGCGGCGTTCTTGTTTAGCTCGGCAATCTGCGGCTTTTTGGAGAATATGTCGTCTATGGAGTCCAGCAGCTCGGCAGGGGGCAGCCCCAGCAGTCCAGAGGACAGCGAGACGCCGATGACATTGAACATCCTTACAAGGCTCCGTAGCTTGGGATTCCGGGTCTCCTCGGCAAGGCTGGCCAGGATGCCCTTGAAGGATGCTGGATGCATGGTCACGCCCCGCGCCCGGGCGATCTCAAGTGCGGACTTGATGGTAAACGGCTTGTCATGGGCAGACAGATCCCCGTGCAGCCTGTCGCGGAACTGCGAGTCCAGGGTCAGGACCCTGTCAGTCGTGACTCCCTCTAGCTCCGAGTCATAGATGATCGCCCCCGAGCTTTTGACCTCAGAATAATGCCTGAAGATGGTCTCGGCGTCAAAGGAGGTCATGAGGTCCACCTCGTTTACATTGGATGCAATGGGCTGATCCGACACCCTGACGACAAAATAGCTGTGCTCCCCCTTGATGTTGGAATAAAACTCGCGCTTGCCAAATATCTGGTAGCCCAGCCTTGCGCACACCTTGGAGAAGATGTTGGCGCCGGACTCGACGCCGCTGCCCTGCGGGCCTCCAATCAGCCATGAAAAATCCACGCTCACACCCATCATCCCATTCTGTCAGATATTAACGATGTTCCAACTAACCGCCTGTGGCAGCATCAAACAGTGCACACTCGCACTTGTCGCGCTCCCCGCAATATGGACATACACACACACATTTTTCAATAGAAATCCCGCATTCAACACAGATTGCAAACTCTTCTGAATCGTCAGAAGCCATTTCACTTTTTTAACCGTGAAATGTTATAAATGGTTTGAGGTAGGTCGGATACGGCAATGAAGAAAAAGGTCCTGCTCACAAGGGAATTGCACCCGTTTGCACTGCATAAATTAAGGAAAAAGTTCTCGATCAGCGTTCATGCGGGGAAGATCCCAATGCCTAGGAGGGAGCTGATCTCAGGGATAAGGGACGCGGAGGGCATCATCTGCTTTCCGTATGACAGGATAGACAAAAGGGTGATGGATTCTGCCCCAAACCTGAGGGTCATCAGCACGTACAGCGTGGGGTTTGATCATATCGACGTCGAGTGTGCAAAGAAGCATGGAATACGGGTCGGCTATACACCCGAGGTTCTGACTGATGCCACAGCAGATCTGGCAATGACGCTGATGCTAGACGTCATGAGAAGAACGACAGAGGGTGACAGAGTCATTCGCCGTGGGGGATGGAGGCAGATCTACGGCGCCTATGACTATGTAGGGGTTGATGTCAGGGGCAAGACCCTTGGAATCCTGGGCCTGGGCAGGATCGGGGAGAGACTGGCAAGGAGGGCAGCCGCGTTTGACATGAAGATAATCTACCACAACAGAACCAGGCTGGACAAGTCCAGGGAGGACAGGCTCGGGGCAAGGTATGTCGGGTTCTGGGATCTGGTTTCAAAAAGCGATGTTCTGTCACTGCATGTTCCGCACACAAAGGATACGGACGGGATCGTCAATCTTGCGCTGATGAAGAAAATGAAAAAGACGTCGTACCTGATCAACACCGCAAGGGGAAAAATCATCAATGAGCGAGACCTGCTGACTGCATTAAGGCGGAAGGTCATTGCGGGCGCCGGACTGGACGTGTTTGAGACAGAGCCGATCGGCAGGAACCACCCCCTGAGCAGGCTGGAAAACGTCGTCCTGACCCCGCACATAGGAAGCTCCACTAGGGAGACAAGGAAGAGGATGGCAGAGGTTGCCGTCAGGAACCTAGAGCTCGGGATTTCAAACAGGAAGCCGGTCTACTCCGTCGGCTATTAGCCAATCCGGATGAGATCGTCGGTACTGCCCCTGATGCAGTCGGTGCCGATCGCCTTTAGCGGCTCGAAGCTGATCTTGCCGTCTGGAACCCTTCCCTCCCGCTGCAGGGATCCTATTTTTTCAGAGACGCCGCGCTTGTGGCGGCCGCACGTGACGCCAACCATATATTGGCCAGACTCTGCAGTTACGGAAATGACGAACTCTGGAGGGCTGGCGCACCGCCTTCCGCTTTCCTTTACGGTGCAGCGGTCGGGAAACACAGGCTTTGTTGGAGCAAACAGGATATTAAGTAACAGCTCGCGCGTCGGAGGCAGTTCCGGATTTCAGGCACGAATCCGCCCCGGAGGGCCCCGGCCTATTTTGATAAAAAATGTCGGTTTCCGACTGTACGCGCTATGGGCGGCGGCTTTCCCCCCGCAGGGCAGGCATCCATATACGGGGACCCGGACTGAAAGGTTAAACTAAGAACGCCGCACAGTAGGTGGTATGCAGGCAGACATTGCCATCATAGGCGGGGGCATACTGGGCACGTCACTGTCGTACTTTCTTGCACACCTCAACCCGGAAAAGAGAATCGTCGTAGTCGAGCAGGAGCCAGACGTCGCAAGGCATACCAGCAGCAGAAACACGGGCAAGGTGCACGCGCCGTACCTGTACAATCCAGAAAAGAAGAGGATCTTTGCAAAGGCAGCATACGCAGGATTTGACATGTGGAAGACCTATGCCGGCATCAAGGGCCTTCCCTTCAAGGAGGACGGCGTCATCGAGGTGTCACTGGACGGGAAGGGCCGACAGGTCTTGGAAAAGTACATGAGGTGGGGGAGGGCCAACGGCCTGACCGAGGATGACATGGAGCTCCTGGACGGGGACGGAGTCAGGGAGAGGGAGCCGGAGATATCATGCGAGTCTGCAATATTTTGCTCAAGGGACGGATCCGTGGACTATGGGCAGCTCACGGGCGCCCTGAAGGAGGACAGCATCGAGGCGGGGGCAGACTTTGTCCTCAACAACAAGGCTATAGGGATAAGGGAGAGAGAGGACATCCAGATATCACTGAACAATTCAGAGACGATACACGCAGG
>CAYGCI010000085.1:0-6496 GCA_964348355.1 uncultured Nitrosopumilaceae archaeon
TGTCGTGCTTTTGTTCTGGAAACCCCGCGCATATCACCGTCTGGCAGTCCGTATCTGAATCGTGCCATCCGAGGTCCCGCTCCGGTGCCGCGCTGTACACGGCAAGGGCCTCCTGTGCTTTATCTCGACGAGCCGCGAGTGCACGACAAACCACGTCAGGGCTATCTCGCCGTCAGATATCCCGTTGCCGCGCATCCTCGTCAGGGCGCCCTCAGGGGAGGAGGCGTGAAAGCTCGTCAGGCCGCCGTGGCCGGTCCCGACTGACTGGAACAGCATGTCCATGTCGTCCAGCCTTATCTCCCCGATGACCTCAAAGTCGGGCTTTTGTGTAAGCGATATGTCGATGAGGTTGCGGATTGTGACGTTGAACTTGTCAGACAGCATCCCGTAGCTCTTGCGGCTGTTGCAGCGGACCCAGTCCTGGTGCGGTATCTGCAGCTCCAGTGCGTCCTCGATGGTCAGTATCCTCCACCGGGGATTCATCATCGAGAAGAACGATGCAAGCAGCGTGGTCTTTCCGGAGCCCGTGACCCCGGTGACAAGTCCCACCGCCTTGGCGTCAAGCAGCGTCCACAGGTATGCGGCAGCCTCGGTGTTTATCGTGCCGTACTTTATCATGTCAGTTATGGTGAGCGGCTCTGCCGGGAACTTGCGTATGGCGATCACAGGCCCGGGCTTGCTGACCTGTTTGCCGTACGTGCACGATATGCGGCTCCCGTCTGCCATGTATGTCACGGACATGGGGCGCGCCTCGGTGGGCTCGGCGCCGGTGCGCGAGTATGTCTTTTGTATGAACCGCTCCATCTCGCGCACGTCGGCAAACGAGATGTTGCTCTCAAGGGAGTGCCATCTTCCGGAGTACCTCTTGTGCGTTATCCGGACGGGCCTGCCGTACGCCGAGCACAGTATGTCCTCGATGTCCGGATCGTGCATCATGGTATCCAGTATGCCGTATCCCAGCACGTCCCGCCTGATATAGTACGAGACGTTGCGGAACTTGCCGGCAGCCTCCTCGTACCGCTCAAGCCTCCTGGCGGTGTCCCAGAACTCCTCTTCGAACCTCTGTGCAAGCACGTCGCGGTCAGTCTCGTTGCCGAGGCCAAAGCTGATGTCTATCTTTGTGATTATGGCATTGTACAGCTCGTCTGTCCCAGATATGATGTCCGGCTCGCTTACCATGTAGCGGCCGTCGTCGGTGATGTACACGTGGGACTTGCCGACGTCATACTCCTCGACTGCCGTGATCCCGGAGGCATCCACGCTGCTTGCCGAAAGCGAGTACGTGCTGTCCATGACGCGTAAGGCATGCCGGATTAAAAGGCCCCTGGCCCCTTTTAAGCAAAGGGAGGAGTTTTATCCGATGTTCGGCTTTGGTGGAAAGACAAGGGCAAAGCCAAGGAAGGCAGGGCGGCCAAAGAGGCCGGAGATAAGCTACAGGCTGACAAACGAGAACTATTCGATACTGTCAGAGGAGGAGAAGATGGAGGCGCTGCGCAGCTGGATAAAGATATTCCATTCGTCCAGCGAGAAGGCGTTCCGCGTGATGATACTCAACAGGCAGACGGGGATAGCGATACCGGGCGACGTCCAGCACGACTATGTGGACCAGGAGGTGTACGTCACCAGCAAGTACGACATGGGCTCGGATCTGACGGCGGCAGGATTCTCGGCGACACGGCTAGAGTCTCCCGTCGTCCTAAAGCACGAGGCCGAAGGGATGGCGCACGTGCGGATGCCGGGAGGGGTGCTGTGCAGGGCGTACTCCGTGTATGACTTTTCGCGCTCGATAAAGCCGGCATGGATTACGAGGCTGTCGGGGATAGCCTCGGCAGTGGCGTTTGACGTGCGATACATCAAGCCTGAAAAGGCGCGCAGCATGCTTCTCAACCATGCAAGCACGCTGTCCTCCAGGCTGGGCAAGCGCCACCAGGAGGAAGCAATGGAGGCAAGAGAGGTAAACGACCTGCTGGTGTCAAACGAGACAATACTGTATGACGTCACAATAACCGCGCTCATGATGGCCCCCGACGCAGAGGCGCTTGCGTCATCCTGCAGGGAGTTTGAGCGCGCGGCCGCCAGGCAGCAGATAAAGGTCATGGCCGTGGCAGGAAAGCAGGGGCAGGCGGTGGGGGGCTGGGGGTCGCGCATGATGTTTCCTGCCCAGTCATGCGCGGCGCTGTACCCCTTCTCGTCGGGGGACATCGTAGAGTCGTCGGGCTCCGGCGGCGTGTATCTTGGGACCAACGAGCTTAACGGCGTGCCGGTAATCTACGACTATATCCTGCGGACCAACTACAACATGACGATACTGGGCAGCTCCGGATACGGCAAGTCGATGACTGCCAAGACCTACATTGACAACTTTATGCGGATGCTGCGCTCAAAGTACGGCCCAGACCAGAGGCACCTGGCGTACATATTTGACCTGCACGGGGAGTATGCCGCCATAGCGGGCCACCTCGGCATGGAGGTAAAGGACCTGATGGGAACGCAGCAGATGGGCCTGGATCCGTTCGTGCTGTTTGACTCGGCAGACCAGGCAGTGGGGATACTGGCCGAGGTATCCCATATGCCTGACAACCTGCGCTCGCTGACGTTCGCGCACGCAAAGGGGGCAGGGAGCACCAGGGAGCTTGTACAGAGGCTCAGGGATGACAAGTCCGAGGACCACGACGCGTGCAGGGAGGCCTCGACGTACCTGGCGCAGTTTACAGAGGGCAGTAAGGCAAGGCTCTTTGAGGGGAACATGACAATGCCCGAAAAGACCGTGTTCACGCTGCGGGGGGCAAAGGAGACCGACGAGGACTCCATGCTGATATCACTTGCGCTGCAAAAGGTCTGGCAGGACATGCGGGCGCAGCCGCGCCACATCCCCAAGTTCCTGGTGCTGGAGGAGGCGTGGTTCGTGCTGCGGATGCCCAGCACCGCCAGGATAATATCCAATATAGCCCGCTCCGGCAGAAAGGAGAACGTCCACATGATACTGATGACGCAGGACATAGACGAGGTGCTCAACAACGAGCACGGTTCGGCGGTAATCAAGAACTCGGCCACCGTGGTCCTGATGAGGCTCATGGACAAGTCAGCAGACATGCTGAAAAAGGTCATGGGGCTGTCGGATTCCGAACGCCAGATGATCTCGGCGCTGGAGCGCGGGCAGGCAATAATACGCGCCGATTCCAACCGGATCAAGATGCGCGTACGCCCAACAAAGGAGCAGCTTGAGCTGTTTGACACGTCTGCCATGGGGCTTGAGTCGGCCTGATTCTTCCCTAATAGCAGAGCAGGCATTATGGTACAATGGGCAGCCAGAAAAGGACAGTCATATTCTCAGTTCTCACTGCGCTTGCGCTAATCACCGTTTCAAGCGCCTCGGCAGACGATTTCTTTGTGATTACGGACCTCGGGAACACGTTTGCGGTAAGGGGCGCCGGGGGTTCCGGCGGGGGCGGCGGGAATGGCGGGGGAGATGCCACAGGCAGGGAGATGGCAGCAGGGCTCGGGGTGAGCGCGCGCCTCGTATACCACGACGTACCGGGAAAGATCATACACGGCAGCGCGGGTGAGAGCGCCACCGAGGAATCACTGAGGCCATACATCCGGATTCCAGACGGAACGGAATACACGGCAGTAATCAATGATTACGACGCAGACACGCATGTGATTCCAAAGGCATACAACACTTACGCACTTGCCGACGGAGATCTGGATCGCACCTCGGTCACGCCAAACATACTGGGATACGCGGATGCAAGAACCCTGTCGGGGAACGTCACGGCATCATCCACAGCAGACGGCATAGCCGTATCGGGGGAGGGCAGGCTCATACTTCGACTGACAGATGTAGCCAAAAGGATACAGGTGGAGGGAAGCGCAGCAGAGGGCACGACCTTCAGAGTGGTAAAGACCCCGCACGACCTGATGACCCTGCCGTATGATGACGCACGTGGATTTCTCATAAGCCACATACAGGAAGACCCGGGGCCGACTACCATGAACTTGATGGCAGGATCCGTGGACGACTCGGTGAAGTCGGGCACCTTCGAGTTCGTGCAGGAGGCCTCCCTGACCGTATACCACGGAAAGTGCTGCAAGGGAAGATACGTGCAGACGGGCTCCCATGAGATAAGCACGCCTGCCCACCTGATCGTACAGGCCCACCCGAGTGGCTATCACGTAGTCAGGGGCGACACGACGGACCCGTGGACCATGGATACGAACTCGATAAAGAGGCCCGGCGCCAAGACGCTCATCACGCACTACAACAGGGTGACGGACTTTGAGCATACAGTATATGACACGCTCCCGGTGCGGCTTGACGGCCAGGCAATGAGGGGTTCCTTTGATGCCGAGTTTGACGAGCTCAGGGACCACTATCTTGTGATTGACAGCACGCGCAACGGCCAGTCGGCAATCAGCGCACACGCCATAGCCGGGATACCGTTTCTTGTAATACAAGACATCGGTTCTGACACTGTGTACAGGGTCACCAGCGGAGAAGCCACCGCAGTCGTAGAAAAAAAGGGAACCGGTGGACCAATCAACATCGCCTCGTTTTCGACACCGGTGCAACAGGAGGATCTCAGGCTTCACATGTATCCTGACGCGCTGGTTCACACGTATGGAGACAACGCAGCAGGACTGCTTGTCATGGACAGGGTCAATTCGGAGACCTTTGAGATTTCAGGCGCCGGGCACACGGCATACACGCCCCCCTCATATGTCAGGATTCCGGTTGTAGCGGGGTTGTCCAAAAAAATTTCCGCAAAATGACCGCTAGGTTTATAGATCATAGGCGTAATCCGCCGAAAACAATTTTGATCAGCCGATCCTGGCCATTCCAATGAGCAACGACAGAAAGAACACGGAATACTACCGACTCTACGAGCAAAAGCGCAGACAGGAGAGCTCCCGCAAAAAGAGGGTAATGAAAAATCTCAGAAAGATCGTACGCAGGGTGGCCAGGAAGATAGCAGCCAAGACTGGAATCGATGCAGACCTTGCGTGGTCTGCCATACGCATTGCGATCCTCAGGATCGAGGACGGCCTGTCCTACAGGAGGATGGCCACGCACCTGGAGACAAACCCCGACGATCTCAGGAGGTGCGGCCTGGACCACGCGCTCTCAAAGTCCACCCTGCACAACAGGGTGAGGATGCTCTGGGACATGGGCAAGGACTTTATGGACGAGGTCGTGCTGGCCGTGTCAGACGGCGAGCGCACAGCGGATCTGCACGGCGACTCGACCGGGTTTGGCCTCCGCAAGTACAAGAGCTGGCATCATGCCAAGTACGGGGAGATGACAGGACACGACTTTGCAAAGCTGCACGTAATTGCCGCAGTAGGAGGCAGGATACTGTCATTTGAGGCCACGCCTGGCACGTCGGCCGACTCGCCGGAGTTTGCCCGCATGTTTTCCCGCATTCCCAAGGGAGGATACGGCATAGTGGCACTGGATTCGGCATACGACTCGTATGAGAACTGCCGGCTGATCGCGGAGAGCGGCCGCGGACCTGCCATAAAGCCGGCAAAGGGAAACGAAAAGCCACGCGGGTTCAGTGCCCGGGCCAGGATGCTGCAGTGGCTGCGTGACAGGCCAGACGAGTTCTGGCGCGCCTATCACCAGAGGAGCCAGGCAGAGTCCCTGTTCTCGGCAATGAAGGAGAGGACCGGATCCGTCCTGCGTGCAAAGCTGGACGGAACCGTCACAGTCGAGCTGTTCGCTCGCGTGCTGTGCTACAACCTTACGGTATAATTTTTATCAGAATTCCGTACTGTTGTTGGACCGCAGCACTACCGCAAGGTATGGCCCGCATGGATATTTGTGTTGCCTTTTGCGCACGGTTGGCCGAAAATGTCCCGTTTTGCGTCTGAATTTACATACATCCGGGGGCAGACTGGCAGATTATGGCAGTCTGTTGGAAGTTTTTTGGACAACCCCGGTAAGGATTAGTTGATCATTTTGGTGATTTTCGATCAGATTTCAAATTTTAGGAAGGGTTATGCAACAAACTAACAGATTCCGGAACAAAAAATGCCAAGAGGCAGCAAAACACTGCAGCTGTGATGCATGCCTTGGATGTGGACATTGTAGTGGAGGTGTTAGCAGTATTGGTCTTTGTCATATTTAATTTATCTGCACTTTGGATCAGAAAATAAGTAGGCCAACTAATGTTAATCTCAGTTTTTATCGTCCACATCATAGTTTCCACAAGGCATATCCTCAGTAAGAACACTTAGCTCTATCTTTGTTGCATTAGGATAAAACCCCACAAGCTTTTTCTGAATCTCGTATAGATCATCTTTATGATACTTGTCAAATACTAACTCCATCCCATCGTAACTTACTATAGCAACGAGCATAAGTCTTTGAGCCAAAACGGGATCATTCGAAAGGTATATGGATCGCCTAGCCGGTGCAATGGCATGGCAAAAGAAACGGACAAAAGCCTGTCAGAGGCCATGCGCAAAGAAAAGGATGCCAAAGTCTACAAGA
>CAYGCI010000086.1:0-6455 GCA_964348355.1 uncultured Nitrosopumilaceae archaeon
TTCATAATGCCTAGTCTACGCGATCATAGTATATGGATCGGTGTCGTCAGGAATATTTAACATAATGTGGGGGGTTAGGTGACCTCATACCACGAAACCATTCAGGCTTCCCCGCGATCCGGTCGGACTGGCAATCACAAAGGACAGTAACATTCCGGAGTTTCTTGCCGGGATGAGCATATCACTGGACGATATTGCCAAGAAATTTAATATAAAGATCGAGGTAGTGTAGTGTCATGAATGAATCAACGCCGCCGAGGAACCTTGACGCCCGGCAACTGGACTCATTGGAAAACTCTGGTCTGATCGCGTTTTTGAGGGATCAGGGACGGCCGCCCGACTGGGATGGCGCCGGGCTCAGGTGGATGGCAAACGACCTCCGCAGTTGGGGCTCCGGCCTGATGGAATATTTGGATATGACTCCCGAAGTGATTGTCCAATATTATGTCGACCACGGCATTATAGTAAAGTCAGGCGTGCGCGAACCCGGCGGGAAGGAACTGTATTGTCTGGCACCGGGGAAATGACTCCTAATACTTATTTACCGTCCTGGATGGGCATAGTGCTCCTGCAGGTACGGCACACAAGTGAGACCGGCCTTCTGCATCCCCCGCACCTGTGATGTCCCCTTCATGTCAGAGCCGCACGCCCTGCAAATCAACCCACACGGGTTCAAAACTCGGTATTATTTGACGCAGGATTACATGCCCGAGGCACTGTTTGCCGACAGCGCATCGTATCACAAGTCGGTGGAACTCATGAAAAACCCGGAAGTGGAAAAGAGATGTGGTGAAAGTACCTGCTGCCATACACGCCGGAGCTGAACTCCAGAGGGACAGTGGCATGAGATCAAAAAAGCAGCTGCAAATTGCCCGTATCCAGACACAGGCAGCATAAAAAAATCAATACGCGCCATGCTGCGCGGGAGCGAGATCAAGATCTCCAAGTTGAGCGATTATCTGAGCTAGACGCTGCGCCAAAGTTCGACCATGACACCACGTAGACTTTGCGTAATCGGTTCAGATCTAGGATCATTGCGAACAAATTCATCTCATTCAGGTCGATTACGCACACAGTATCATACTGCCTATCACAGGTTCGTGAACGATATCGATCCTTTTCGGATGAGTTCTCTGACGCCAGGCTGAACCCCGGAGGCTCCCAGATACTCGGACAGCGCGTGCCTCGTCTCCCCAATTAGAGGACGTGGCCACGTACCAAGTCTCCAGGACAGGCAGGGCAGGGATTCCAGGCGTCAAGAGTCCTCAACACTCCCCTCCCGAATCCAAATCCGGGATCCGGACGGGCCAGGGGCGGGATCCGGGAGGGCGGCAGGGGGGGTTAATCACGGTTTTTCGGCTTGATGTCAGGTCTTGCATGCGGTGGCCTGCCCCCCGGCCGGCAGCGTGACACGGCCCCGCGCCCCGGCCGTCGACAAACAACTAATAGGCCGGCACGGACTAGAAACCGTGAAGATCAAGTGTCCAAAGTGCAAAGAAGACGCTGAGCTGCCGCCGGACTTTTCGTTTGTAAAATGCACCAGCTGCGACCTTGATATGAGCTACGGCGAGTATGTAAAGTACGTGGCGCACAACGACGCGAGGTATTCGGACATCCTGGGGGACTATGCCGGCAGTACCGAGGGAGAGTCCGCAGGTACGCTGGACGACTGGGACTAGCCGTCCGGCACGGCCATGCATCATGTTAAAATAATTAGCACGGGGGACTGTAGGCATTGGAGATACCCATAGAGAGCATTCTTAATTTTGTCGGATTCCTGGTGGGACTGGCCATAGGCACCATGTCTGCAATCGGCTTTAGAAACACGGGAAGCCCCACCCTGTTCAGGCTGTCGATTGCGTTTTTTGCAATAAGTGCCGGGTTCTGCGTCATCTGGATCGGATTCATGGTAGACGATCTGATTGTAAAGTCAGGACAGATCGAGGGATGGGTCCAGACGCTCGGGATAGGAATCCAGACGGTGGGTTATTTTTTCATAGCGTTCTCGCACAGCATCAAGGCATTCCTGCCAAAGGGCAGGTACTTTAGATCGGTTGCTGCATTCCCGCTCTTTTTGGCCTCGTCGATCCACATAGAGCACATCTTCAGATCCGTGTCCTTTATCCTGCTTGCATACGGCGCCATAGAGACGATGATGTCGTACTTTGAAAACAGGCGGAGGGGGACCATAATGGTTGCCGCAGGACTGGCGATGCTGGCCACAGGCGAGTTCCTGTCATGGTACTCGTTTGTATACCCCGAACTGGCCCTGTACTTTGCGCTAAACGTAATCAAGATCGGGGGCCTGGTAGCGCTGTTCGTGCCTGTAAGCAGGATCCCGCTGACCAGGATCAAAATCGATGACGAGCTTGCGGATCTGGGCGAGGACGGGACGGAGCCGTCAGAGTTGGATAAATAATCAAATTACATTGTCAATTTCTTTTATCTTATCAGTATATTGCAAGATGCCCGGCCAATATATGGTAGGGTAGGCTGGACATGGCAGAGTACAGGACGCACATGAGAATAATCGGGGACATACTATACACGACGAGGGACGGGCTGCAAGATGACGAGGGGGCAAGCGTGACTTATCTCATCAGAAAGGCCAACATCTCCCATGCGAGGATTTCAAGGATTCTGACCACGCTGGTCTCTCAGGGGCTGCTAGAGCAGGTAAGCGGCTCGGGGGCCTCCAAATACAGGATCAGCCAGTCAGGAAGGGAGTTTTTGCAGGCATATCAGTCGTTCAGCAGGTTTGCAGACAACTTTGGACTGGCCATCTAGCCGCCGGCCTCAAAGTCGTCCAGCTCATCATCAAAGTCGTCCTCAAACTCCGTATCCTCATAATCAGACGGCGAGCTCATGGTGGAGTCCCCGTCAGAATCCAATATTAACAAACCTATCTTAAAATAACTAAAACCCACCCACAGAGCAAATTGCCAAGGACCTTGAGATGCTCGGAGCAAAACATCGGGGAGATCGTCGACGTGATCAGGGGCGGGGGGGTCATAGTCTTTCCCACGGACACCGTATACGGGATAGGGTGCGATCCGTACAATGGGTCGGCGGTGCAAAGGATCTACAGGATAAAGCGGAGGGCGCAGGGAAAGCCCCTGCCGGTACTTGCGTCCTCCATCGGCAGGCTGGAGGGCATCGCCGAGTTTAACCCAAGTGCGAGGAGGATTGCCAAAAGGTTCTGGCCGGGACAGGTGACCATAATCCTGAACCTGAGGGACGGCGGCCTGGGCAGGTCGCTGGGAGTGGAGGACAAAATCGCAGTCAGGGTTCCAGGCGGGGAGTGCATAGGGAGGATACTGAAGGAGTGCGGCCTGCTGGTGGGGACCAGCGCGAATCTCTCGGGGTCGGGGCCGTTTGTCAGTCCGGACGAGTGCCTTGGGGGCATACGGGGCTACGATGTGCTTGTAGACGGCGGGGCGATTGGGGGCAGGGGGGAGTCGACCATAGTCGATCTTACCGGGGAGCCGGCCGTGATCAGGGAGGGGGCAGTTGCAAGAAGGGAGATTGCAGATACGGTTTGAACCTGATTGTGACGTGCCCCAGGCACTTTGAGCATGACGCCCTAGAGGAGATAGGGTCAATATTTGAGAGGGAGGGTCTTGAAAAGCCAGAGACTGCCGTTACCGAGATGCCGGGGATACTTACCGTCAAGACAGGCCATGATCCCGTAGGCGTCATAAGAAGGATATCAAAAATAATCGAGGACGAGCCGTGGCTGGTTCGATACTCCCAGAGGATCATCCCGATCCACAGGACGTCGGCCAGCCAAATCAGGGAGATCCTTGCCAGCGTCGAGAAGATAAAATCCGCAATCGCAGAGGGGCAGACATACAGGATTACAGTCGAGAAGAGGCACTCGGGGCTGTCAGGCAGGGAGCTGATTGCCGAGATTGCAGGTATTATTGACCGCGAGGTGTCGCTGGAGAGTCCCGACTGGGTGGTGCTGGTGGAAATCCTGGGGCCAAGAGCCGGGGTAGCAGTTGTCAGGCCAGGCGATATAATCAGCGTTGTGAAAAGAAAGCGATTCCTGTCAGAAGAGGACTGACGCCTTTTCCTGCAGGATGTCCTCCAAGGGGGCATCAGACGAGACCGAGTCCAGCTGCCTTTTGGATATGCCAAAGTACCTTTGTATGTGGCGGGAGTTTTTCTGCAGTACCCCCGGGTCTACCCTGTCATGCAGCTCCCTGTCCATCCTCCCAAGGGAGGACTTTGTCCCCAGGGCGATTATCACAAAGTCCTTGCTTGGCTTTATGCCCAGATCGGAGATTGCCCGGGAGATCTGGGTGGTCGACGCAAACCTCAGCAGGATGTCGGTCTCCAGCTTGTCAGAGAGCAGTATGCCGCGCCTTTTTGCCTCCAGGGAAATCCCGACAATCTTTTTGATGTGCGGTATGCCCAGTATGAATCTCGATGAAACTGCCTGGATTGCCGTCTTTGGAAACCTGGCGCGCAGATAGTCTAGGAACTCGTAGTCCAGCGTCTTTTTGCCGCGGACGGGAAAGACTGCCACGCTGGCCCTTTTAATGCCAAACACGGCCGATGCGCCCCCGTGGACTACGGGAATGATGCTCACGACATCGCCGGAGCCGATGACCGTCTTTTTGCCCTGTATCGCAGAAGAGTCAACGCCGTTGACTGCAACCAGCATGTTGTTGACGTCCAGGTCAGGCGTGTCTTTTGGCTTTTTTGCCTGCAGCATCTCAAGCAGCTGCTCTAGGACCAGCCGGTCATCATCCAGCGTAAGAGTGTCCGCAGAGAATGACTTTTTTGCACCGCCTAGGAACCTGACTTGGATCAATGGATCTTTTCAGAAGGAATGTAAAATAAACCTAAATCACGCGGTTTTCTCTGGCTCTTCGGGGGCGTCAGCTGGAGTCTCGGTCTCCGGGGCGGGTTCTTCAGGAGCGTCAGTCGGAGTCTCGGTAGTCCCTTGCTCAGAAAATGGAGGTTTGATGGTGACTTCGGGCTCTGCAGGGGCGTCAGCTGGAGTTTCAGTCTCCGGAGCAGGCTCTTCTGCAGGTTCAGTCTCGGGAGTGGGCTCTACAATTCCATTTACGACGGGAGGATAGCCGTAATCTGGCTCTTCAGCAGGTTTAGTCTCTGGAGTGGGCTCTGCAGGGGCGTCAGCTGGAGTTTCAGTCTCCGGAGCAGGTTGGATTTCAGCGCTCTTGTCAATTTCTGCGACAGGGGCGTCAGCTGGAGTCTCGGTAGCTTCTAGGGCAGTGTCTTCTGCTGATTGAGCAGGTTTTTCTGATACTTTTGCTTCGGCGACGGCTTGTTCTTCTTCAACTTCCTGTGCACGCTTTAGCTCGGCATCATGAACTTCACGCTTGATATATCTTGTAATGTAACCTGCAATCTTGTTTTTAAGGCCTTTGGAACGAATAACTGCGACCTCGTCTAATGCTTTTTTGTTGTCAGAGAAATCTTGGCCAAATTTTGATTTGTGTTTGCTCAAGACCTCCATTGAGAGCCGTTTTATTCTATTCACTTACGGCATTATCAATGGGGGTTTTTTATACCTATAGCGGCGATTAAAAATTCCCGAACAGATGTGGATATGAGTCTCGCAGGAAGACGGTTTTTGACGATCAAAGGTAACAGCTTGGACTCTGGAAGCTGTTCCTGATTTCAGGTGCGAATCTACCCGGGTGGCCTCCGAGGTGGCAAAACTCACGCTTGAATTTCGAGCCCTAGTTGCCACGATCAAAGACATTCGATCGTCACCATAGTTAGCCGTATCATAGATTCAGTCTTCAAAAGTAACCGACTCGTGGTGGCGCAGGAGGCGACATGCGGATCTGCAGACATCATCACCTGAATTGTTTCGAGCCTGGGATAATTTGATGTGGTACTTCTGGGAAGACTGTAGATGATGATATGCTTAAGTATAGATTGATTTCCAAAGAAACATCTGATAGATTTCCCAGAACAAAATTGAAGAAGGATGATTTTATTTTCTCTGTCCGTGGAACAATGGGTAAGGTTGCGATTATTCCAAAAAAATTTGAAAATGCAAACATTACTGCAAATTTAATGCGCATATCACCTAATAGAAATATAATATTTCCAAAATTTTTACTTTATGAATTTTTTACACATTATTTTGTAAGAATTTTAAATTCTTTATCGCCTCAAACTACAATCAAAACAATCCAATCAAGAGATCTTAAATCTATAAATCTAATAATTCCTACAATAAAAGAGCAAACCAAGATTGCATCAATCCTGTCGGGAGTTGACGCACCAGGCTGCGCATGCCTCATAATCGCCACGATCTTACGCATGAGACTAGGAATACTCTTAATACTGTTTGCAGCGGTGTTAAATCATGAGTTCCACAATCCAGAAAAGGACCTACACAATCGTCATAACTCCTGATGAAGTAGACGGGGGCCTTGTCGGGGTCTGCGACGAGCTAAACGCCTTTTCGC
>CAYGCI010000087.1:0-6381 GCA_964348355.1 uncultured Nitrosopumilaceae archaeon
CAGAAGACGAAAGGAACGTTGCCATGTTACTGGCGGGCGTTTTACCATGGATGTCGCCTAATTCACTAAAATCCCTGAAAACCGTTGAGATGTCACATGGATCAGGCGTGCAAAAGGGTGGAAGTTCAGAAAAACGTGCAGATCAAGCCAAATAAATGGAATTGGGCGACAACTCCCATATTCCTCCCCTGTCATTTCGCCTTCCTCTATTCCGTCCTTTCAGATTTCGTATGCTATCATATTATCCGTATGAACTATTGCCATATCTTCACGTCTGAATCTTTGTATGTGGTCACGCCCCTTGCTAGCTAGGCACGAGGATCACAATCATTTGTGCTGATTCGTGCCTGACTGATGGGGGTAGGCGACCTCGTACGAATCTTTTGATCATCTTGCGCTCTCCATCATACTCCTACACTGTGGATGCTTTTTCACCGACTCTTCCGGGATCCCTGCTGCCTAATCCTGTCACGATTCCATCTGTTCTGCAAGCTGCGGGTATTTGGTCTCCAGATCCGAGACCAACTCCCTGCTCTTTGTGACGTGGTTTGGTATGTTCCTCATGATCCCGATGTGTCTTTTTATGTCATCATAGTCGTGTATGGTCGTAGCAGCACTGACCAGTGCCGGAAGCTGTTCTGCGTACTTGTCATAATACTGGCTTGGGTACTTGCGGGAGAACTCGCCGCTGTATGCGTCAAGCAGATCCAAGTTGCAGCTTTCAAGTGTGGCCATGACGGCATCATCGGTCTTTCCCTCGTGCAGCAGCACGTCTATGTGGGTGTGAACGCTTCCGTAGTTCTTGAGATCCGAAAGTATCGCCTCCAGCTGCGCGTCCCAGTCGTCGGCGACGTCCTTTATCTTTTCATAGTATGTCCAGTTGGATGTAGCAATGAACATCTCGCGCAGGACGTCTACACGGCTTGGATCCCCCTTTTGCTCCAGTATGAAGCTCCGTATTCGCGCGAATTTCTCGGGATTCTTAAACATCTTGGATGCCTTGCGGGCAATCTGCAGCGCCTCGTCGGTGTCGCTTTCCATCAGGCCCCAGATGTACTTTGTGCACAGGCTCTCACTTTTCTCGTGATAGCTCTGGAGAAAGTCCATCATGTTGTCACTGCCGTCCTCTATCCTTTCTAGCACAGACAGTGATGCCTCCAGGATCTCGGTCTGATCACGCTGCAGGTGGCCTGCTGCAACGGCGGGCTTGCCGCCGAGAATCTGAGACTCAAAGAGCGACTTGCCGTACTGGATGTCCTCTGCGCCGTCAAGTATTTTCAGGAGTGCGCCTAGGTATATCGATGCAAAGTGGCCGACCTTTTCCTGCATGTACCCCTTGAAGAAGTACAGGATGTGGTCCCGCTTTTTGTCGTGATCAAGCTTAAGCCTGCGTATGAGCGTGACGGCCTCGGATATGGAGTGCCTGACATGTCCGGTGTAGTAGTGCTTCATGTTGTCTACCATGTCGATGTTCTCCGAGATGTACTCACACATGTGCCTGTAGACATCTATTGCCTTTTCGGGCTGTCCATAGTTCTCGTACTCGATTGCCATGTGCTCAACCGAGTCAAACGAGACCCTGTTTTTGTTCGTGATGCGGCCGTTCTTGCCCTTTGCATTTTTGTACAGGTACTCCATGCGCTGCCTGCACCTGCGTGAAGGCGGCATCCTGCTTGCCACCCTTGACTTTTTGATGCCCGATCCTATCGGCGCCCTTGATCCCCGGCTTTTGCCAAAATCCTGCAGTGGGCTCCTTGAGAATCCCGGCATCACATAGGCATCCTCGTATGACATGTCATAGTCCTGGACGCCGCCGTCATGGCCTCCACTTCCACTCTGCATGTGCTTGTAGTCTAGGGTCATGTTGTCTATTATGTCGACGCTTCCCGTATTGGTATACACGTTGAACAATACGGCCACTATGTGCTTGCAGCACCCGCCGCGGTCATACGGGCACGTGCAGTGCAGGATGGCCTTTTCAAAGTTCTTTATCACCGTGACCGAGTATTTCTGCCTGCCGCTCACCTTTGCCGTAACGACATCGTCGCCGATATCCAGCTGACTCACGCGTCCTTCGTGGAAGTATTGGATCCCCTTCATGTATGAGCTTATGGTGGATATCTTTTCTATTATCTGGAGGTTTTGGTCATGGCTCATATCCTGCTCTACACCATAGTGTTTACAAAGTTTTGGGTTTTCATACTTTGTCGTACAACTCGATTTTTTTTGGCCGAACTGCTAGGTGACAGATCCATGTGGGGATCGCAGCAGACCTGATCCGTTTGCATGCCGGGAGTTTTTGAGAGGGGAGATCTGT
The DNA here is from genome assembly GCA_964348355.1 of uncultured Nitrosopumilaceae archaeon. Taxonomy (GTDB): domain Archaea; phylum Thermoproteota; class Nitrososphaeria; order Nitrososphaerales; family Nitrosopumilaceae; genus JAWVZS01. The sequence goes on from CAYGCI010000087.1 coordinate 2,318, forward strand.
GCAGCAGAGAGGTGATCTGAAATTAGAAACCGTGCAAATTTTTCAAGTAATGTCACAGATAACTTGTTTTTTGTTGATGTTTTGAGCTGCTTTATGCAAATTCGTTCACAAACAATCAGAATCTGCTAATTTCGAATCAACTCTCAGGCTAGGTTCGTGCACGAGGATGATCGCGTGCTACTGTTGGGGCCGGATCCGATCGCCTTGGAGGTACGCCGGACGAGCTTGCCATGCGGATCTCCGAAAAAGCGGTAGGGTTGATCCGGGATTGGAGACCGTACAGGTGCCCGGATTTTTCTGTCAGCTTGTCAGCAATCCGGCTGGTGATGTCACATCTTGCCGGTGTTTTGACCGTAATAGGTTAGCCTTTGCCTAGAGTTGAAGTACGTCCCTTGCAGGTCAGGCATGAAAATCACAACTGCAGGCAGATTCGTGCCTGATTGCTGCTTAGGCAGGGGATATCCTATTGCTTTTGACCTGTTTGGCGTAAATCCGTATACCTGCGATCGCAGTTTGCCGACTTTGACCCACGGGGCCCTGCGGTGCGACGCCTGCCAGGCAACTCGTGGATCACCGCAGGCGCTTTGAGAAGATCCCTTGGATTGCAGGCAGCGTCCCCCGCACCCTGCGGGGGAGGCCAGGCAGTTCGTGGCAGGCGGCCTAGACAGTCGGGGCAGGATGCCCTCAGGCAGCGGCGCCGGATCTTGGGTGCCATGGAACAGCACCGGCACCGGGCAGGGTGAGGCATCCACGCATCGGGGTACTGCACCACCCTTGAGGCCGATGAGGCAGACGTTGCCTGGATGCCTGAGACTGCAGGCCCTAGGCGTGATGTCACGGTGTACGTCGGGATCGCCGCCGGGAATCAAGGCGCGCAGTAAAACCGATGTGTTCTCCGCGGATGCCCGATATGATATGCCCTTTGGGCCTTTGGCACGCGGGTAGCGATGAGAAAAAAAACCACACGTGGTGCCATGTCAGTACTTCCCGGGTGTACTTTTGCAGACACGGCACGGCACCACCGCTACCTTCCGCGATCGTTTACAAACGAATCTGCCGCATCTACGATACACTCTACAAACAGCGCCATGGTAAACCCCTTGCCTCCTGCAAATTCGTCCCACCTGGACTCCGTCTATGAATATGGCAGTCCTCCACAGGTTGTACAGCATGACGGGCAGATAAAACAGCAGCAGCCTGACTGCCGGGGAGTTGCTGCACGTCTTGCCCATTATTCCCTTGATCACCCTGAACCCCGTCTCGATTACCCGCCTTCTGCGGTACTCTGGTATTTCCGCCATGACGGCCTCCGCTTTTCGCAGACATGTTGGTGGCAAAGACCGGAGGTACTTGTCCGCTGTGTCGGTGTCTTTTGCTCTGTCCTCGGCCTGCCCAGGGTTTTGAGGATCATCGGGCATGCTAGACGCAGGCGGCCCGGTCGTCGTTAGCTCCGCCTAAATTTCTAGAAGAGTCAAGCCGGTGATCAATTTGCAAAAGGCGGGCCTGCAAACTTTAAATGCGCTACAATATTCTTTGAATTCATGCTGCTCCCGGCAGAAATCGAGTCCAAGACCCTGATTCCAGCACTTCGCGCAATCCTGGCAAAAAAGCTTGCACTGGATCATAAAATCCGCGAGGACGAAATCTCAAAGATGCTCGGCGTGACGCAGGCTGCAATCAGCAACTACATCAGGGGGACGCGCGGGAACCCGTCCCTGATTGCCAAGCTGATGGCAGAGGAGCAGGTGGCAAAAATGATAAACGAGCTGAGTGAGAGCCTGGCATCGGACATGGCATACACCCCGTCTAGCCTTTCCAGGTTCATAGGGCTGTGCAACTATATCAAGTCCAGCCTGCTGATCTGCGACATTCACCACAATCTTGAGACCGATATTGACGAACAGGTTTGCAAAGAGTGTGAAAACATGCTGCTAAAGGGCCCCGGTAGCGTCTACTAGCCCCTGACAAGGGTAATTTCTATAGTCGACGTCATTCTTCCGATTCCCGGCGGCGCCTCGCTGTCCACCGTGATGTCCTGCGTCCTGGCGTCGTTTTTTAGCATGACTTCTGTCAGGATGTTTGCCACTGCGACTGCGTTTGGGATTGAGCTGCCCCTTGCCCTCAGGATGAGTCTTTTTCCCCTCACAAATGACTGCAGCAGATCCACTGCCACCTGCATGGCAGGATCACGCCTTATGTGCGCGACAACGTCGTCAGGCGAGCCCGTATCATTGGCCGCAGACGTCTGCATTCCATCTTCCATATGCACCAGCTATGCTGAAGGCTTTTTGAGTTCTTTTAAGTCTTGTCGACGATTCATCCGTTACTGAAAGTAGCCAATCGGGATGTTCTGATAGTCGCCATTTGGCAGGACCCTCTTGATTACAATCGGGATGATTCTTTGATCCAGCTCCTCCATTGCAATGTCCAGCGAGGTTCTCGCCGTGGCGGGAATCTCGATGAACGGGGGGGCGCCCTGTGACAGCTGCAGTGCGCGAGCGCCCATTATCCTTGCCTTTTCAAATCTTGTCAGTACCGGCGGGCCGATGGTAATGTTGCCCTTCTCTGAGGGGATCTCCAGCGGAGTGTGCTCTGAGTTGGCCTCGATAATGTCCCTGTCCTCTATTTCCTTGATCCTCTTTTCTAGGTCGTCCTGCTCTTCTTCGGAGAGCTCCTTTGCCTCAATCAGCCTCCTGTACGTGTCGACGGCCTTTGCCAGCCCCGCATTTGACAGCACCTCCTCATCGCTAATCTCCTGATCTTGGGCCGGAGGCGTCGATACCTCATCAACTGGTGCCCCGGATTCTGTGGTAGACAAGTGTTGTGTTGTCCTAAAAGCGGTTATATAATCCAATGACTCTAGGTTACGAATTGGGCTTGCCTTCCGTTTCAAAATCCAGACTGGTCCTGGAAATCAGGGGAAAGTCAAGGATCCCAGTTGAGCTAAAGCGGCACCTGGCCCCCCGTACCGTCGGGATGCTTCTAAGATCCCTCCCGCTGGATGGCAACGTCCACTTTCTCGGGGAAAACATAGTCTACATCGAGTCGTCAGTTGACTCTGGAATCGAGCGTGCAAGAAGGGACTTTAAGAGGGGTGACATTGCATTTTATCCCGCGAAGGGAAGCATCTGCTTTTTTGTAGGCGCCGCCTCGACCGGCAGGCAAATGTCGCCGATAGGAAGGGTGGCATCCAACGTTGAGGGATTCGGCAGCGCAAGGCCCGGCGATGTCCTGTCGCTGTATCAGGATGTCGGCTGATAGATATGGTGGCCGCTGTGCCCGCCGATTTTCTTGACCTGGCCCTTTTCAAGCGCCTGCCTGAGGTATGCGTTGGCCGCCGAGATCTTCACGCCCGTCTGCCTTGCAAGCTCCTGGACTGTGATGACCTTTGCGCCCTTGATTGCCTTGGAGGCCTGCTCCTCGGTCAGCACCACTGTAATCTCGGCCTTTGGTGATCCCCCACCTTCCCTGTCTTTTTTCTTTGGCCCCTTGGGATCCCTTCCCTTGTCCTGCGAGGACAGGGGCTTGTTCTTAGTTCCCATCAGCAGGCCCTCACCGGCGTCCTGTTATAAATCGTAAGGGGAGCCGGCGGGTAAGGGCCTGCCCCTCTGGCAGCGCCGCCAGTAATGGTCTTCACGATCGTGTCCCCCGCACTGCATCCACGAGGGGGGCAATCTCTTACCATGAGAGTCGCCGCCGTTTGCAATTCATGCAAGTGATCAAATGGAGACAGCCTACTAGGTAGAGTGGAACGTCCTTGCTTTTTCCCGGGGCGTGATCCTTTGATTTGTGCAAATACCTGCACTCTGGCAGATCTCTGGGTTTTTCGCCGGTCTGTGAAGGCCTCTGGAGATCCATAGAGGACCCAGCCAGGTCCTGCCGGCAGACGCGACGGCATCGATGTCCTCGGCAGTCGTTGGAGCCAAGAAAGCCAAGCGCATCGTCAAGCATGGCTGGCTCTCCATACCTCTGGCCATGTTTGGCACACACGACATCAAAACGATATATGGTGGAAAACACAAATTCGTGAAATCCCGGGCTTGGTTCCGAGGCACCCCATGGCG
>CAYGCI010000088.1:0-6203 GCA_964348355.1 uncultured Nitrosopumilaceae archaeon
CAAAGACCGGCACGTGGTCACAGTGGGAGACCGTACTGCAGAAGAGGTGATTGTGCCATGAGGATCATCCATTCCATACGGAAGGCATGTCCTGACTCGCTTGCAGGCAGAAGGATACTGGTGTGCACGCATGCGCCGGGCTCTGCCGCCTCTTGGCAATGCTAAATAGGAGCCGTGAATTCATACCATCATGCCTGCCAAGGGCCCTGTCAGTCTGACATGGCAGACAATATTCTGTTTCATTCCGATAATGGACATTGTGGCCTCCTACAGGGTGAGGAGAATGCGGTGGTATCTCTTGATCATCACTGCTTTTAACGCAATTTCGACAGGCGTCCAGTTGATCCTCATCCCGTTTGATGAGGACCCGGTGTATGACCAAAAGGTGTTCTCGGAGGAGACTGGGTTTGACTGGGGCTATGCGGTTTTGGGAGGCAGTCCGGAACTGACAATCGGCGCCCTCATTGTTCACACCGCAATCGCATATGCCATCGCGGTGTACCTCATCAGAAGATGGTCCAAAAAATGGAATCTCCGGCTCGCCTAGGTTTTTTGATTTTTTTTGGGAACCAGGACATTCATGGGTGACAGTTCTCGTCGGGACACGCCGGGTGCCGTTTTCCAAAACCCGCCATGTTTATTTGAAACTGGATTCAACATGTATTGGCTGAGATCATGGACGGGAATGAGGCAAGGCGGGGTTTGGATTGTACGGGACGGCCGGATGCGCCGGACGTGGCAGCGCCCGGCCTGGAGGATCTGCGGCGGGAGATAGACCGCATTGATGACAAGATAATCGCGTTGGTCTCGCAAAGGCTGGAGATTGCAAGAATGGTAGCCGCCTACAAAAGGGCCAACGGAATCCCGATACTGGATGAGGCGAGGGAAGAATCCGTGATGTCTGTCTTTGAGAGGGAGATGGCAGACCGCGGCATGAGCCCGGAGACAGGGAGGATCCTGGCCAGGACGCTGATAGATGCGGCCATTGCAGAGGAAAGGCACCTGCTTGGCGGTGCCACGTCGCGGCCGTAGGGGTTGCTGTAACGTCCGGTCTGTCTCCAGCATGTTTGGCAGGAGATTTTGACTGATATGTGCATGATGGTCATCTTGGATTCCAGATGTCCTGTTTGTCGGTTTTTCAGCACCGTGCTGCCGTGGCCGTATTCAGCCTTAATTTCTCCGGAATGCACCGTTCAATCCTTTGGCTATCCAATGTTCTGGAAGCGACACATACGCATGAGGAAACATCCGCTCAGACGACTGGACACAAGCTTGTAGACAACTGTGATTCTCACGCATGTCTGCAAGTGGCATGGTAGTGGTTGAAAACGTACCATCGTATCATTTATACCACAACCACGGAAACAGGATGATATGAGTATGATGGCAAATGTGATCATATCCCTGAACATAGGTAAAGGACTGCCAAAGAACGAAACCCACAAGGAACGCGTAAGATGAGATCCAAAAACGCGAACCCCCCCCAGAGGCATATCCAAAGAATCAGCTGACATAGTAAAGGAGAAAGTCGAACAGCTGAGACCGATCATCCCTGAGTGCTTTTCAGAACAGACCTTTGATATCAAAAAATTGCAGACTCTCATAGGGGAAGCACCGGATCATGGTGAAAGATACACGTTTTCTTGGGCGGGTAGAAGCAATACGTTCAAGAACATACATATAACAAGCAAGGCCACATTTGTACCGGACAAAAAAAAAACTCTGTGGACTTTGAGAACACTGAAAATGTATTCATTGAAGGTGAGAGCCTAGAGAGTCTGAAGCTGTTACAAAAGTCCTATTTTGGAAAAATAAAGATGATCTATGCAGATCCTCCGTACAACACTGGAAACGACTTTATCTACACGGATGATTTTAAAGCTGACCGCGAGTCGTATTTGGAGCAAACACAACAATCCAAGAACGGGATCAAACTAACCTCAAACCCCGAAACATCCGGGCGCTTTCACTCCGACTGGATTTCATTTGCCTATGCTCGGCTGTATATGGCACGAAACCTGCTTGCCAATGACGGTGTAATTTTTGCATCCATTGATGACAACGAAATGCACAGTCTGGTAATGATAATGAATGAGATCTTTGGCGAGGAAAACTCTGCAGGCAAGATCATCGTAAAGGCAAATCCCGGTGGCAGAGATTACGATCCCATAGCAACCCAGCAAGAATACCTGCTTGTATACGTAAAGGACATGTCCGAGTTTGACAAGTTTGAAGAGCTTGATGTTGGGAATGATTTCAACCATTCTGACTTGCTTGGCGGGTTCAATACCCGTGAACTTCGCAACAGGAACCCGAAGTTCACCCCGGCCAACCGGCGGCACCTTTCATACCCGTTTTTCGTGGACAAAAACAACTCGTTTGTCTCAAACGGAAAAAAGAGGAAGTTTTTTGCAGTCTCTACCGGGGTTGTCGCCTAATTCCACTTATTTGACTCAACCTGTATGTTTTTCTGAATTTCCGCCCTTTTACACGCCTGATCCATATGGCAACTCAATGGTTTTCAAGAATTCTGGTGAATTAGGCGACAACCCCGTCTCTACCACCAAGACCAAAAGATACACAGAAGAGGTCTGGCCTACAAACAAAAATGATGAACGTGACGTCTGGAGATGGGGCAAAATCATACGTAATGGAAAAAAACCAAAAACCGTCCTAGCGCTGGAGGAGTTTCCAGATGATCCTGCCAGGTGCTCTATTGTTGCGGCCAAGGTGGAAAGTGGCAAGCGCAAAGGTAAATGGAATGTTTATGAAAAGCACCGCATCCTAACCCAGAAAACCAAAAGCATCTGGGATGATAGTGCTGTAAGCACCGAGGAGGGAACAGAAATGATGAAGCAGTTGTTCGATGGGAAGGAGGTGTTTGAACACCCAAAACCCGTAGGGCTGTTAAAAAAAATGCATCCGCATCTCTACTTTTCAGGATTCCACCGTGCTTGATCTGTTTGCAGGCTCTGGCACCGTCGCACATGCGGTTTTCGAGTTGAATAAGGAGGACGGGAGCAACCGGAAATTCATCAGCATCCAGATACCGGAACTCATTGACAAAAAAAGGCCTGCATATATGGAGGGATATAGGAACATCGCAGAGGTCTGCAAGGAACGAATGTGCCGGGCTATAAAACGGATCGATGTGGGTGAGATCAAACGTAATGTGAAAATGGATCTGGGGTTCAAGGCATTCAGGCTTGCAAAATTAAGCTTTAGAATATGGGAGAATTATGACGGGAAGGATGTAGAAAAACTCAAGGAACAGGTGAGATTGTTTGAATCTCCGCTTGTGGAGAATGCCGACGATCTGGACGTGATATGCGAGTGCATGATCAAGGAAGGGTTCAGCCTCAACGGCAGGATCGAAAAAACCGACATCAAGAAAAACACTTAGTAGTCGGCAGTCGTCTTGGTTCCTCATGTCTGAGGAGTTCCTCATCGGGCTTGGCAACAACAATCCAAAAATTCGCGAATCCGCAGACTCTGATTTTGTATCCTTCTGGGACGGCGAGGCTAGAAAGCTAAGCTGGTTTGAGCCCTGGACGAAAACCCTGGACTGGAACCCGCCGTTTGCCAGGTGGTTTGTTGACGGAAAGATCAACGCCTCGTACAATGCACTGGATGTTCATCAGGAATCCAGCTCGCAAAAGCCTGCCATACTGTGGGAGGGCGAGAACGGCGACTCTAGGGTTCTGACCTACGGGGACATGTGGAGGGAGGTTCAAAAGCTTGCCAACGGCCTCAGATCCTTGGGCCTCCAAAGGGGCGACAGGGCGACGATCTACCTTCCCATGGTGCCCGAGCTGCCGATTGCAATGCTGGCCTGCGCCAGAATCGGCGTGGTTCATACCGTGGTGTTTTCCGGATTCAGCGCAGCCTCGCTGCGTGACAGGATTGAGGACTCCGGATCCCGGGCCGTCATAACCGCAGATGGCGGATATCGGCGGGGCTCCGTTGTCAAGCTCAAGGAGGTGGTCGATGAGGCAGTTGAGCCGTTTGATTTTGTTGAGCATGTCGTCGTATTTGAGCGGACAAAGGGAGGGATTCGACTGAATCCACGTGACACGCTTTGGACTCGGCTAGTGGACGGCTCACCTGACGACTGTCCTGCAGAGCAGCTGGACAGTGCGCATCCACTGTACATTCTGTACACCTCTGGCACCACCGGAAAGCCCAAGGGAGTCGTGCACGGAACCGGCGGCTATCTGACCCACCTGCACACCACGTTTCGGTGGGCATTTGACATCAAGGATTCTGACGTCTACTTTTGCACTGCCGACATAGGGTGGGTCACCGGCCACAGCTATGTAGTTTATGCCCCGCTGCTCTGCGGCGCGACCCAGGTAATGTATGAGGGGGCGCCTGATTTTCCTGATGCCTCAAGAATGTGGGACATAATTCAAAAGTACGGGGTTACTATTTTCTACACCACCCCCACGGCCCTGCGCATGTTTATGAAGTTTGGAGATGACATCCCAAACTCATTTGACCTGTCTACCATCCGTCTGCTGGGAACCGTAGGCGAGCCCATTAACCCGGAGGTCTGGAGGTGGTACTATAGAACAATTGGAAGGGAAAAATGTCCGATTGTCGACACGTGGTGGCAGACTGAAACCGGCGGCATGCTGATCTCGCCGCTGCCCGGAATCGAGACCGTTCCCCTAAAGCCCGGCTCCGGCACGCGCCCAATCCCCGGACTGGATGTGGCGGTGGTTGACGAGTCTGGCAATGATGTTGGGGCAGGCACCAAGGGATACCTTGTAATCCGCAACCAATGGCCTGGGATGCTTCTGGGACTGTGGTGCGATGATGAAAAATACAGGGCCATCTACTGGTCAAAATACGAGAACTGCTACTATCCTGGCGACTATGCCATGCGGGACGGGGACGGCTATTTCTGGCTGCTTGGGCGGGCTGATGACGTCCTCAAGGTGGCTGGACACCGCATCGGGACTGCGGAATTGGAGAGCAGCATAGTTGCGCATGACGACGTGGCCGAGTCTGCCGTATGCGGGATTCCCGATGAGGTAAAGGGGGAGGCCATAGCTGCATTCGTGGTGCTGCGCGAGGGCGCGCGCAAGGATCCTGACAGCCTGCGCCGGGAAATTGTCTTGGAGGTCAGAAACGGCGTCGGCCCCATCGCCACGCCGGGGCAAATCTACTTTGTCTCAAAACTGCCAAAAACAAGAAGCGGTAAAATCATGCGCAGGCTGCTAAAGGCCATTGCCAGCAGGGATGAGATAGGGGATGTCAGCACCTTGGAGGATGGCGCCGCCGTCAGCGAAGTCCAGTCTGCATTCGATGGACTCCAAGAGTCAATCGGCAGTAACTGACTATTGGTACAACATCAGATCCTATTTAAACCGCCTGGGGATCTAAGGAGTGCTTGCTTGCCAGTATAAATAGGACCTGATGTTGTACGACTATTGCGACATCAGTTCTGCGTTTCCAAACAGTACGCTGAACGCCTTGCACCAAATCAGAACCTGGTTGTACTCTTCCAAGTCTGCATCGTCTGGAATCTGATAGTTCTGGTTTCCTCGATTTGCCTTTAGCTCGCCCAGGTTGATGAACTCTGATGCATGCCTGTCTGTTGCAAGATAGACGTACAGATCCGGCCCGTTAGTTGATCTAAAGTCCTCCAGTCTCAGGATCTGGCTTCCGCCCTCTAGCGGCAGCACCCTTGCGACTCCTTGTGCGTCGTGAATGCCATCTCCGACTCCGATGAATCGGCCTTCATATGCTTTGAGTGACATCGTCTCTGCCGTATCGCCCTCCATCGTCACAGACTCGTCCTCCATCGTCTCTGCCGTATCGCCCTCCATCGTCACAGACTCGTCCTCCATCGTCACAGACTCGTCCTCCATCGTCTCTGCCGTATCGTCCTCCATCGTCACAGACTCGTCCTCCATCGTCTCTGCCGTATCGTCCCCCGTCATGGCCTCACCTTCCATCATTTCAGGCTCTGTCTGGGTTGTAATCACACTGTCTGGAATTTCTTCATTGATAGTTGATTCCGTAAAGTACGGACTAATTGCATAAACTGAAATTGGTACTACGATTACAGCGATAATCACTCCGATTATTGCCTTGTTCATACGTACAGGTATCCTCAGATTGTATTTAATATGATCTCCAAATTCAGTAGTTCCGATTGTGGCCTGAAAATAAGGCAAATTGACAGATTTTTATGA
>CAYGCI010000089.1:0-6191 GCA_964348355.1 uncultured Nitrosopumilaceae archaeon
GGCAGTATGCCGCTTTATACATGATCTGCAGCCAGGCAGGTCAAGGGCAGAGATGTTTTTGGTCCAATGACTGCCGCCTTGGCGCCTTTGACCCTTCATGCCGGGCAGCCGTGATTCCTCGCTTGGCGGGTTCTGCATAACGCCTGGCTCTGCGGCGCGAGGCCGCCTCCCATTGGGCAGCTGGATGCAAATCTGTACATCATGTGGTTTTCATGCCTGGCCGGCAGGGTGGCATGAACCCATGCGCGGCCCGGCACCGGATTTTCATCGTAACGACTCGGGCTTGAAGTCTGGGCGTGAATTCTGCCATCCGAGTATCCCGATCGAGTGTAATCCATGCCTAAAATCAGGAGTGGCCTCTAGTGCGGGCTGTTGCTTTTTACCTTCACTCCTGAATTTTGTGCCATGTGCTCATATGTCAACATACATATATGTTAGTGAACATATTATCATCATGTCAATAATTGGCAAGCCTCCAGAAGACCTCGTAGACAGGGAAGATGAGGTCAGCAGGATTGTGGATGCCATGGCAGATCCAAAGGCCAATGCAAATTATGCGCTTGTCGGGCACAGGAGGATAGGCAAGTCAACCATATTGGCAAAGGTCAAAAAGATTCTCAATGAGGACAATCAGGTAATTGTGGGATACATTGATCTTGGCGAGTTCCGACACTCTCCAGTTGAGTTTGCAGAGACGCTGACAGAAAGCCTGACAGTGTCATACTCCAAGACCCTTCCAAGAGCATCCAAAGCAGTCATGTCAGTTAAATCGGCGATATCCCAGATCAGGGAGATCAAGAGACTGCGCGCTAGGTTCATTGCAGGCATCGATGCGATGGGAAGCCCAAGGATAGAGATTGACCCCCTTGTCAAGAACAGGACAGAGGAGCCTGCAAAATCCCTCTCCGATGTATTTGACTATGCAAACGAGCTGTCGCGGATATCAAAAAAGAGGGTGTTGATAATCATAGATGAGTTTCAGCACGTCATAGACTACAGGAGGGTAAGGGGGCTTGAGAGGATACTTGATATCCTCAAGACAATCATCGAGAGAAGGGCCAACGTATCGTTTGTGGTAAGTGGCTCTAGGATTCGCTACCTTCGGGACATTCTAGGAGGTGGCACAAGCCCGTTGTTTGGTCATTTTGTAGTTCTTGACATAAAGCCGTTGGAAAAAAAGCACGCAATCGAGCTGTTTGAGAGGTCCAGTAGAGATCCAATCAGGAGGGGAATCGCCAAGGCCGCATTCGAGGAGGTGGGGGGGCATCCCTACTATCTTGTAATGCTGGCAGAGGGGAGAAAAAAGGACGAGTTGGTTCGTGATGCATACATGCGGTTGCTTACTACGCCGACCGGCGCTATATACCTGTACGTCAACTATGTCCTGACTGAGGATCTTGGCGCAAACTATAAGAACACAAACTATCCCTCAATACTGGTGTCGCTTGCAGGGGGGGCAAAATCCGTCTCTGAGATATCAAGGGATGCGGGAATCCGGATGACAGACCTGCCAAGGCTGCTAAATGTGTTGATCGAGTACGACATCATAGGAAAGTCAGGCAAACATTACTCCATAATAGACAAGGTGATGCGGGATTTTTTCTGCCAGGCAGGCACGCGGTAAATTTTGCACTCATTACAGGCTTGAGCTCCGACGAGCATGGACTGGATTATGATGCCGCTCCAGATTTTAGGCATGAATCTACGTGGGAGGCCTCCCAGAGATGGCAAAATTCACGCCTGAACTTCCAGAGCCCGACCTGCTACATTTTGCGTACTTTTTTGGACACCAATCATCTTGCCGCCTGGGTTCTTGACGGGATGCGCCGCGCATGCTCCTAACATCTGCTGAGCCCCGGGGGGCTAGCTTCTTGACTTTTTGATCTGCTCGGCAACCAGGGGCAGAAATGCCCCTACATCAGACACTATGCCCAGTGCCTGCCAGGTTCCCCTGTCCATGAGCTTGGTGACGGTCGGCTGATTGATGTCCACGACAATTACCTTGACGTCTGCAGGCAGCATGTTTCCGGTCGCAATGGAGTGCAGCATCGTGGATACCATTATCACCATCTTTGCGCCCTTGAGGATCTTTTTGTACTCCCTTTGGGCCTCTGTAATGTCCGTAATCACGTCGGGAAGCGGGCCGTCGTCCCGGATGGATGCGGCCAGGACAAACGGGACCTTGTTTTTTACACACTCGTACATTATGCCGCACCTGAGCTTGCCGGATTTCACCATCCTTGGGATGGAGCCTGCACGAAACACAGAGTTTACCGCATCCATGTGGTTCCTGTGGCCGCGAATGGCCAGGGTGCCGTCATGGACGTTCATCCCCAGCGAGGTGCCCAGCGTCGCATATTCGATGTCATGTACTGCCAGTGCGTTGCCTGCAAGGACTCCGTGGATGTACCCCCTTCTGATCAGCTCTGCAACTGCAGGCGCCGCACCGGTATGGACGATTGCAGGCCCCCCCACCAGCACTATCTTGCCGCCCTCTTTTCTAGTCTTTATTATGTCAAGCGCCACCTGCTTTGCAATATGCTGAGTCGGCCTCTCGCTTGAGCTGTTGCTGCCCATGAACTCAAAGACGTTGACGCCCTCGCGAGGCCTTTCGGGAGGGGTGACCTTGATGCCTGTGTCGCCCACTACAATCCTGTCGCCCTTTTTTATGTCGCGAATCGGGACGCACGAGGCGCGGCCCCCTCTGACCCGTATGCACTTGTCCATCATCATGTTGTCTACCTCGATCCACCGGCTCTTGTAGAACACCTGGGTGCGGTTGTTTGTGGTGCTGTAAAAGTTCTCCGGCATGACCATGTCTTTCATGGCAGCCTGCATCTTGGCCTCCTCCTGCCTTGGAGAGACTGCGCCCTGCCTGTATGCTACGTCCAGTATTCTGTCTAGCTGTTTTTGACTCTTTGCGTGAATCGACAGTCTTGCAAAGGAGTGGTCAAGCTTCTTTTTGCCCACGCTGATATCCAGCACGTCAAACTCGCCGCCAAAGTCCATGATTACGTCAAAGATTTTGGTAAGGATTGACGAGTCGATGAGGTGGCCCCTTACCTCTATTTCCTCGGTGAACCCGGCCATGGTAATCGTAAAAATACTGCGTACTAAAGCATTGCCTCGGAATGGCCTGTTGCATGGCCATGGCTTTAGGTACAAAAGACTGGGCCGCCTTTACGCGTTCAGGCACGGCCGTGCAGGCTGCCCCGGGGTCATACTGGGAGCGTGACCTTTCCCTTGTATTGCGGGATGCCATCCAGGGCAAACTTTTGCAGCAAAAACTCCTTTTGCGGCTGGGTGACGCCCTGGACTATGCTCTTTGAGTACCCTTCGCCGTCCACCAGGGCCAGGATATACCCGCTGTCATCGGTCAGGACAAACCCTGCCGACTCGTCAACGAACGCATAGAGGTTTTCCTCGCCCACGGGGGCCCACACGTTGCCCTTGGCGGACTTTAGGGCAAGCGCAGGCATTGCCCTTCCATCCGCGTATTTGTTCAGGTACTGGCGCGCCGACTCCACCCGCCTTTGACCCTTTCTTAGCGCTGCAAAATACTGCATGATACGACATGTTTGCTGGAGCAATAAAAAGCTCGCAAAAAGTTGTTATACCAGGCTCATAAAGCGCAGGCATTGCCGCTTACCAACGACGTCATAATCAGGCTCAACGAGATCACCATGATGGTCTCAGACAAGGACAGGCTGGACGAGGGGGAGGCCGAGCTGATAAAGGGGGTATTCGGGGACATTTTAAAAAACGGGGGATCCTATGATGTGGAGGAGATAGGATCGTGGTTTGAGAACGAGGGAAGCTGGAGGGGCAGGGACGCCAGGGTCAGAATCCAGAACCTGGCGCACTATGTCCAAAGCAGGCACGAGCAGGCATCCCGGCTGAGAATGGTAGATGACGGACGCGATTCGTGCTCTGATGGGTCTTGCAGCTGCGGCCACTAGGCCTCCAGCTGTTCCAGCAGCCTGCCGACAATCCTTGCGTTTTCCTGCCTTTCAGACAGAATCTGTCCCAGGCGGGCCTTGCCGTCCTCGGACTTTCCAGACGCGATGATCTGGAAATATTCAGAATCAAGATCATTGTTGGCCTGCAGCCTCTTTACCGCCTCAAACAGGATCCCGATTACCTGCTTTTGCGCCTCGATTAGCTCGTCCTTTTGCTGCTCTGACATGGTTACCCTGACAGGATTTCATCTAATATTCTTTGCAGGTGCCTGCTGTGTACCGACTCCCGGGCCGACTCCAAGAACACACTGATCTTCTCATCGGGGGCATCCTTTGAATAGATTTTTGCCTGAAGGGCCATCTCCAGCTTGTCGACCTCGTGGACGAACTCGGATTCCGGTGTGGAGGCGCCCTGAAACTCCTCCCACGCGCTCTTGTAGTCGCCCCTGATGCCGTCTGGCAGGTCGCGGAGGATTTCATCCATGGCCGAGTTTTCCAGCCTCTCTTTTTCGGACTTGGATACCTCGCCGTGCATCAAATCCCCGGTTTTTGATTCTGCGACGTCGTGGAGCAGCGACATTTTTGCGACCTTTAATGTATCGAGCCCGGCAATATCTGATAAAATCACGGACATCAGGCTCGTCATATAGCTGTGATCGGCCACGGACTCGGGGTTTTCCATGCCCAGCTTTGATATCCAGCCCCGCCTGGACACGGACTTGAGCCCGGCCGCAGTGTTGAAAAAATCAGTGATCACAACCAGAGACCCCGGATTTTACTATTAAACAATTCGAACACAATAATAGACATCGCCTGCACCGTAAGGCGTGAGGATATACACCAGAACAGGTGATGACGGGACAACTGGGGTTCGGGGAGGCACCAGAGTGTCCAAGTCAGACCACAGGATAATCGCATACGGCTCCGTGGACGAAGTCAACGCATCGATAGGGGCGGCACTGGCGGGGGAGGCAGACGGGGACATCAAATCCGTCCTGACAAGAGTGCAAAGCGAGCTGTTCGAGCTGGGGGCGGACCTGTCCAACCCGGACCTGGGGGACGGTGCCGGCAGGATAACAGGAGGCATGGTAGAAAAACTAGAGTCGGACATCGATGCCTTTGAGGGCGAGCTGGAGCCGCTGACAAACTTCATCCTGCCCGGGGGTGCGAGGCTGGCGGCCATGATGCACCTGTCGAGGACGGTCGCACGCAGGGCGGAGGCAAACACCGTAAAACTGCAGCAGGTGGAAAAAATCAACCCGCGCTGCACACAGTACCTGAACAGGCTGTCGGATCTTCTTTTTGTACTTGCACGGGTGGCAAACAAAAGAGGCGGCATGCCGGACACCGTCTGGAGGTCTTAATAGGAACAGTTTTTATTTCCACGCGGCAGACTCTGACTGTGCCAGGGTAGCTCAGCCCGGGAGAGCACTCGGCTGAAGACCGAGCTGTCGCGCGTTCAAATCCCGCCCCTGGCACCACCTTGATTCCTGATCAAATGATCCCAAAAAAGTCCAATCCTGCACATGCTGGCGTGCCACTAGCCATGTTTTCCATGGAGGCCGCCGCAAGGGCTTGCCCCTTCGCGGGATGAGGTGCGGGGACACGGTGATCATGGCCCCGGCCGTGATAGACCTTGTGCGTATTTGTCAAAAATGAAAGCCGCCTGGTTTTTTTTGATCTGTACTGGTTGCGCACAAAGTCTAGTGTGGACCCCCCGGGTTCTGCAACGAGTGCAGGACGCATTATTTACTGGATATTGGGTACGCCGGGTGCCCATGACGGCGCTGAGCCGGGAGGCCACAGACGCGATCAGGAAAATGGCCCAAAATGGACGGAGACGGACATCAATGACTGACAAACGTGATTTTCATATAACACAATGTCTGGCCAGCAGGGGAGCGTAACATTACACACTGTACGCGGAGGCAGTCTTTTTAGGAGTCTGTCTGCAGTTATGCCATGATCAGACGCCTTGCCGCGGCAGGACTTTTTCTAGTTCTGGCAGCGGCTGCTGTTGCCACCGCACGCGGAAGTACCGCCCCCGCTAAAGCAGCTTGTAGCCGGCGTCTCTCCCGAGGGAGTCCTGTGCAGGGAGGGGCTCGCGCTGGTCGTGCGTGGTGCCGACGACGCGGTATGCGTGAGGGATAACACTGCCGAAAGGATGGGGTGGACCATAACTATACCAGATGCCGGCACCGCCGAGTCCACGCGCCTGCTGCTGCAGGCCGG
>CAYGCI010000090.1:0-5904 GCA_964348355.1 uncultured Nitrosopumilaceae archaeon
GGCGACAATGCCAGATAGTGTGGTTATTGCGTTGTTGTTAGTCATCAGATGGAAGGCGGGGGGATTGCTCTATAACGGCTTGCCATACACTTTACAATCATAAGATATAGATTCAGAGCGGTATGGAGTCTATATAGAAGGATGGCATTGTACAGCTAGTGAAATGTAAACTGGATTACTGTTTTTGTCTTGTTGTTGAGGCGTCGCGCCTCCTACCCGGTTTCTGTTTTTACTCGACTTTTTGGTAACAGGTCGGGCTCTGGAAGTCCAGGCGTGAATTTTGCCATCTTGGGGAGGGCCTCCCGTGTAGATTCGTGCCTGAAATCAGGAGCAGCTTCCAGAGTCCGAGGGGTAAACTCACACTCAGACGGGTGTCATACTATAGCAAGCCGTGTACCTGTGAGCCGCAATCTTTTCTGCTTCCCATGCGGCGTCTTCTTCAGGTATTACTCCAAACACAAAATGAAAAAAAATGGGGCTTAGATTTTGAGTATGCCGTTATCTGCCAGCCACTGGAGTGCCATGATATACGCCTCGTCTGAGATCAGTCCCTGACCCCATGCATTTGCAGAGTCCCTAATCCAGGACGGGATCTGGTACTCAGGCTCTGAAGTGCCTCGCTCCCATAAAATCTCCCCGTCATAGGTGACCATCGACAGTCCGGCCTGTCCGACTTTGACAACAGGATCAGACAGGGGAACATACAGCAGATCTGGTGAAAATTCCTGCCCGTCGGTGATCATCCAGTTGATCAGGTGGATTATGGCCTTTGCCTTTTCCTTGGAATCAACAACCTGCGCAAGGTCGTCATAGATCAGCAGGTACGTAAAGCTGGCAATGGGATACGAGTCAGAACCCGGCGCGCTGACCAGGGTAACCCCGCTCCAGTCGCCGTCTGCATCAGGCAGGTTCGTGGAGACGCCGGCAGATGCCGCAGAGATTGAATCAAGGGACGGCTCGATGAATGCGGTGCCGTCGGCATTCTCAACAAAGGCATAGTTCAGGCCGGTTTGAAACGCATAGGCCAGCTCGACATATCCAATCGCATATGGCGTATCGCGTACGTGGGATGCGACTCCCTCGTTGCCCTTGCCGCCCAAGCCGCTAGGCCAGGGGACGCTTTTGCCCTTTCCCACGGCCTCGTCAAACTCGGGACTGACGCTTGTCAAATAATCTGTAAAGACAAACGTAGTCCCCGAGCCGTCCGAGCGCTGGACGGTAACTATGTCCTCATCAGGCAGATTTACGCCGGGATTGGTCTCGGCAATGCGGGGATCATTCCACTTTGTAATCTTGGCTAGAAAGATGTCTGCAAGGACATCGCCGGTAAGCTTCAGCCCGCTTTGCTGGAACTCCGGTAGGTTGTATGCTATAACGACGCCGCCTATGGCCTCGGGAATGTGCAGTGTTCCAGGGGCCAGTCTTGCCTCGCTGCCCAGCGGCTTGTCAGAGGCGGCAAAATTCACGGTTTTTTCAATGTGCTGCGTGATTCCGCCCCCGCTGCCTATTGACTGGTAGTTCAGATCCACGTTGCTAAACTCCTTGTTGTATTCCACCCTCCACAGGTCAATCAGAGGATACGGAAACGAGGCGCCTGCCCCGACGATGCTGAACTCCTGTGAGGGGTTCGGCAGCTCTGGAGCCTCCAGCGCACCGGCGCTTAGCGGAGGCAGAACGGCCAGTAGCACAGATATGGCAAACACGGCTGTCAGTTTGCGAAAAGTCATTGAAGAGAGTCAGAATGATCCAGATATACATATTTCAATAATAGATTACGAGGAAACGGTATCGTACAGTCCACTATATAGTTGGGTGTTATTCGCAGTTTGAGATCATGTCCTGATCGGACGTGTCAGCAGACATGCAGGCGTCAACCCCGCCTCCGCCGTCGATGGAATCCAGCCCATAGTTTCCATAGATTACGTCATCGCCGGAGGAGCCCCTCAGGATGTCATCGCCCCGGTCGCCAAATATCCCATCAGAGCCCTCGTTTCCAAATATTATGTCGTCGCCGTCGCCTCCAAAGATACAGTCGTCTCCGCCGTATCCCGATACAATGTCATCGCCGCCCAGGGCAAAGATCAGGTCGTCCCCGTCTGTTCCCTCTATGACATCATCTGACTCGGTTCCTGTAATCACGTTGTAGCTTGCAACATCCAGGCCGCACGCGTCATATGCTGCGCCCGGGTCCTCCTCCCCTTGCGCGGCCTCCCCCGCATCCTCAGCGGCCTGCCGGGATTCCCCCTCAGCAGAGGGCTCGGCTGCCACGACAAACGGGGTGTTGTGCTTGAATACCTTGTGTCCCAGCGAATCCACGGTGAGCAGGTGGCCCGCACTGCTCAGGGCAATGTCAGAGCCGGAGGCAAGAAAGTTCTGGAACGGGCCCAGCCTTTCATGTACCATAAGGATACTGTGCGCATCCTGTTCCAGGTGCAGGATTCGGTTATCAGCAGAGTTTAAAATGAATAGCGAATCGTCAGGTGCCACGGCTATCGAATAGGGGGCAAACCTCCAGTTGCTTGCATCAAACCTTATCGTGGCAGTGTGGTTCCCCCCGGAGTCAAACTTTTCAATCTTTCCGTTTCCCTTGTCGGCCGCATACACGTTTCCCTCAGAGTCGGTCGCGACATCTACCAGGTGCAGAAACTCCCCGCTGTCGGGGCCGGCGGCGCCCATTGAGATTATATGGTCGCCTGACGGTGAGAAGGACTGGATTCTCTGGTTGCCAAAGTCTGCGACATGTACAGTGCCGTTTGGCCCGATTGCGATGTCGGTGGGATACGAGAACTGCCCGTCGCCGCCTCCGCGCTCGCCCCACTGCGAGACGTACCTTCCGTCAAGATCGAAGACCTGCATCCTGTGCAGATCCCGGTCTACGACAAAGACCAGGCCCTTATGTACTGCGATTCCGGCAGGCTCGTGGAACTCGCTGTTGCCCTTGCCGCTCCTGCCCCACTGATCCAGGTAGGTGCCCTCGGAATCGAACTTTTGAATTCTCTTGTTGCCCAGGTCACTGACGTACAGGTTTCCCTCCCCGTCCTGCGCTATCGACTGGGGGTGGGAGAACCTGTCCTCGGTGTGGATTCCAAACCTTCCAAAATCCGAGACATACTCGTAATTGAACAGCGAATAGGCACCGGGCGCAATGCCGCCTGCCAGCAAGACTCCAAAGACCACTGCAATGACGGGTACTGCTGCCTTCAACGGTATGGGGTCTCAAAGTTTGAGAAAGTCAGCAAGAGTCAGTAGTTTTTGCATTTTTGGTCAATTTTTTGGCAGAATTCAGAATGGCTTGTTGACGTCACGCCTGAAAACATAGCTTGCTATCAGGACCATTGCAAGAACAAAGGCTCCGATGATGCCGATGCTCAGGGCAGCAGAGACGCCCTCCCCCACCCCGGTCATCATCTCACGGACCAGCAGTACGGTATAGGTTACCGGATTGAGCCTGGCAAGGGCCTCCAGCCAGTCAGGCAGCAGTTCTAGCGGGAACAGCGCGGGGCTCAGCATGAACAGGGGCATGCCGAGAAAGTTTATGACTCCCCAGAAGGTCTCCTGGGACTTTGCGGTGGCAGCTACCGTGACAGATATCCCCGAAAAGCCCAGCGAGAATAAAACCACGATTGCCATGATTGGCGCAATCATGACAGGATTCTCAAAGGTGACGCCTATTGCAAGGGCGATGCCGATTATCAGGCTTGCCTGCAGTGCTGCAATCATGGAGATTGCCAGCATTTTGCCCAGCGCAATCGACGAGCGGGAGATCGGCGAGGTCAGAGCCTTGTTCATGAACCCGTACCGCCTGTCCCACAGCGTGTTGACGCCGCCAAATATGCTGGTAAAGATTGCCGTCAGGATTATGACGCCGGGCGCCATGAACTCTATGTACTCTCCCTCGAAGCCGACGGACTCTATCAGGGGCTGGGTTCCCGCAAACGTGTTTCCGATCACTATGATCCAGATTGCGGGCTGGATCAGGCGTATCAGGACGCCGCTGCGTGATTTTTTGTACCGCTTCATCTCCCTCCAGAAGATCGAATACGTATCGCCTAGGATCATGCCATCATCCGCCTCGTCCTTGCATGCTCCCGCTTGCGGTTGAACTCCCCCCCGTCCCTGAGCTCGTGTCCAGTATAGGAGATAAAGACGTCGTCTAGTGTTGGCTGCGTGAGGGAGATGGAGTTGATTTTGATCTGGGCATCCGCGGAGATCTGGAAGATTTGTGGGATTACCTCGGTTCCGTTTGCGGCATATACGGTGATTTTCTCGCTCTGGGCCTTGACATTCCTGACGTCTGGGATGTCTCTGATGGCGGGGATGACAGTATCAGGCTCAGAGTCGACGGCAATCTGGATGATTTCCTGCCCCAAGGCGCTTTTCATGGCGGCGGGGGTGTCAATGACCTGTATCCTCCCATGATCAATGATGCCGATTCTCTCGCACAGCCGGTCGGCCTCCTCCATATAGTGGGTCGAGAGAAAGATCGTCATGCTGTACTCCCTGTGAATCTGCTTGATATAGTCCCAGATCTTTCGCCTGGTCTGGATGTCCAGCCCCACGGTGGGCTCGTCCAAAAACAGGACCTTTGGTCGATGCAGCAGGCCGCCGGCGATGTCCAGGCGCTTTCTCATGCCGCCCGAATAGGTGATCACGGCATCATGCTGCTTGTCGGACAGCTCGATTAACTCCAGAATCTCGTCAATCCTGCCGTCAATGTGCTTTTTGTCTATGTGGTTGAGCCTTGCCTGCAAGAGCAGGTTCTCCCGGCCCGTAAGGTATTCATCGGCGGTAGTCTCCTGCTGGACATAGCCTATGTTCTGGCGCACCCTGCTTGCCTGGGTTGTGACGTCGTATCCTGCGACCAGGGCGTCCCCGGAGGTGGGCTTGAGAAGGGTTGTAAGGATCATCATCGTGGTGCTCTTCCCGGCACCGTTGGGCCCTAGAAAGCCGAATATCTCAGACTCGCCGATCTCAAAGGACACGTCGTCTACTGCCCTTACGTCGCCAAATGACTTTGAGACGGATCTCGTTTCAATCGAGTTCAATAAGATGATCGATTTTTGCAGTTATAAATTGCTATTATAGCAACATGCAGAAGTCTTTGAGCCAAAATAGGGTTCATTCAAAAGGTATGATGATCGCGTAACCGGCAAATGGGTGTGGCAGGAGAAACGGACGGCCTGTCAGAGGCCATGCGCAGAGAAACGGATGTCAAAGTCTGCAAAAGGATCATGGCGTTGATGTTTGTGCCAGAGGATGATGTAGGCGTGCATGAGACCGCAGGAAGGGTCCGGTGCAATAAGAACTCCGTGCGCAACTGGCCGGCTGGGTCTTCGGAGGACGGCATGGACAGCCTCCGGGATCTTCCCCGCTCCGGATGCAGGCCAGAGGCGGACGGAAAAATGATTGCCGCCATAATGGATCTGTCCATTGCACGCAACGGTACCGACGTCATGACGGTGCGCGATGACACAAGGGATGCCGCCGGGACAGGATACGGCACAGGACATATCCGAAGGCTGATGCGCCGGCACGGTCTGTCGCGCCGCAAGGTACAAAACGTACGTGCCAGCCATGCCGCCCCAAGCCCGGCATGCTCATGGTAGCGGTATCTTGAAGACGTGCGCATTCCGTACCTGAAAAAAGACGGTCTTGCGTTGGTGTCATCTGATGAGGCGTTCTTCGTGCAGGGCCCATGCGATAGATACGTATGCTCCGCGGCATAAAGTTGAAGTAGCAGTCGATCTTCCATTTTTCGTGGAACCCAACCAGATCCCACCGTCTTGCATGGTGGGGATCATGCGTATGGGCGATCACCGGAATGTCAAGCTTTCTGACGTTTTCCAAGTGGGCGTGCTCATGTCGCTGTTGGTGCACAGTATGACGTCATATCTGCCCCTGAGC
>CAYGCI010000091.1:0-5582 GCA_964348355.1 uncultured Nitrosopumilaceae archaeon
ACAGCGGCTTTACAAACAAGCGGGCAGGCGAGGTAATCTTCAGGAGGGAGATGGGCGAGCCGGAGTTTTGGCTGACAAAGGAGGGGCTGGTTCCCCCCAGGCCGGTACTTACGCCAGAAGAGGAAAAAGCAATCTCGCAGAGAGCCGAGATCCCCTCAGATCAGATCCCAGAGTACAGCCCGGAGTACGTGCTCAGCCCAGAGTATTCGGGAATTTCAAACTATGAGATAGGAGTCGGCCGGTTCAGGGAGGAGCTGGAGGCGGAGCTGGCAAGGCTGAGGTCGGATCCCGAGGCAGGCGAGGAGAGGATCAGGAGGGCAGAGAAGGATCTGCTGAAGATGGACACGCTGTATGAGAATTTTTACATAGGAATGAACGTCTTTCGCACCGCAAAGGGCGGAAGGGACAGGATCAAAAAATAGGTGGGAGCATGACCGATGCAGACTTTAAGGCTTACAACGCCCGCGTAACCTTCCGCAACGTCCCGATCCACAAGCTGTCAAAGTACCAGTTCAAGGACGTCGACGAGGTCGCAGCCGAGTTTAAAAAACTTGCAGACGTCTCCGAGTGCCTGATAATCCAGACCGCAAGCAGGGTCGAGATCTTTGTCGTGACGAACCTGGACGTCAAGGAGGGGGACCTGCTGACAATTGCAAAGATCAAGGAGATCTGGACCGAAAAGTCAGACGTGGACGGGTGGGAGGCAGATCACTTTGACCAGACGATGGAGGTATACGTAAACCGGGACGTCTATGAGAACCTGCTAAAGCTGGCGCTAGGCCTGCAGTCGGTGACCGTTGGGAAGATTGGAATCCTCGAGGAGATCAAGGCGGCGGCGGCCAGGGCAAAGGAGGCCGGGGACTCGGGCAGGGTCCTCAACAAGCTGTTTGAGACTGTAACCAGGGTCTCCGGCAAGATCCGGACCGAGACTGGCATGAGCCCGAACTGGAAGTCGATGGGCGACATTGCGGTGAGGCTGGCAGACGAGAACGCGGGAATCGACGGCAAGAAGAGGATCCTGATCCTGGGGACGGGCGAGGTTGCGGCCAGGGTGGCAAAGAGCCTCAACCGCAGGGAGATCGGATTCAGCGTTGCAAGCATGCAGATCGAGAGGGCCCGGGGCTTTTCTGAGCTGCTGAGGGGCGAGCCGGTCGACTTTAAGGACGTTATTGCCGACTTTGATAGGTATGACATCGTCTTTGTGGCGACCACCGCGGACTATTTCATCCTGCAGCACAGCCAGATCAGGAGGCAGATGGAGTCAAAGAAGACTGGCACCATGATCCTGGACATCTCGGATCCAAGGGCGGTCAGCGAGGACGTCTCAAAGAGTCCGGGGGTAAAGCTGATGTTCAGGGACCAGGTCGAGGAGCAGTACATGGAGGTTCAAAACGAGGTCCGCTCAAAGATACCCGCAGTTGAAAAGGCCATCACAAGGGAGGTGCCGATACTAGAGGCGTCGATGAACAGGGTGCATGCAGATGCAAAGGGCGCAGACGTGTTTGCCAAGGTGGACCAGCTGAGGGAAAAGGAGCTCAAAAAGGCGCTAGAGCAGCTAGGCGACCTGGATGACGACAAGAGGAGGGTCATCGAGGAGCTGACAAAGTCAGTCGTCGAGAACATCGTTGCGGTTCCCGGCAAGGCAAAAAAGGCCGAAGGGGAATCATAACCGGAGCATCCCAGATCTTGCAAAAAATTCAACCTGATGTTTATATTGGGATGGCTTTGACTAGAATCGTGCCTAAACTGCGCTGCGCCGACTATGGGTTTGAATGTGGATTTGAATCAGACGGCGAGACTCAGAAGGTCATCGAGGAGTTTGGAAGGCACACCGAGGAGGAGCACGGAATAGAATACTCGGCAGAGGTCCTGATGCAGTTCATCCTAAGAAAGCAGGGCTAGATCTATCCGTATGACTCGTACTTTATGGCATAGCTGCCGTCTGGCTTTTTGTCGTGCAGGGTGACAAACCCCTTGTCCTTTACGTGATCAATTACGCCGTCAATCGTCCCCTGGTAGCCGCAGATGTAGATCATCGTGTTCTCCGGGGTGACCTCCTCGCCGACGAGCTCCTCTAGCGCGGAGGGCTTGCCCCTGCCCTTTGGCTTGAAGAAGGACTCTACCCTTCCCGTATGCCCGTTCCAGGAGCGGTTGAACCACTCCTTTGGCCTGCTGATTGCTGCGCGGTACTTGAAGTTCCACCTGTCTGCGCCCTCCCTCTTGCTGAGGTTCTCCAGGTCGGTAAACTCCTCCTTGTAGCTTAGCTCGTCGACATAGCTTGCGCCGTGAAGCACGATGATCTCCCTCGTATCGCCCGTCTCCCGGAGGTGCTTTGCAAATGCGACAAACGGCGCGATTCCGGTGCCGCCTCCAACGCAGACTATCCGCCGCCTGTCCGGCCTTCCGTCTGGGAGGGTCTCGTCAATGGTCAGCGCGTTGCCGGTCGGCATTCCGATTCCGATTTTGTCGCCCTCGCTTGCGTAAAACAGCATGGTCGTGACACGGCCCGGAAGCGGCTTTCTGACCCACCTGATTACGAACTCAAAGTACTTTCTGTTTTCGGGGTGTGACGCTATCGAGTAGGCGCGCCTGACTATCTTGTAGCCCTCGGCAACGACGGGCAGCGCCAGCGTCAGAAACTGGCCGGTGATGTACTCTGGCATCCCGGCATCTGGGACGATCCTCACAATCATCAGGTCTTCCCTGAGAATCCTGATGTGGGTGATTGTCGCCGGATGATCCTTTGCCATAATACAGTGACTCTTGCAGCTTTGGTTAAATAGATTTCTGCCTGCCTTGCGCAAAAAGTGAGGTGGGGGTTATTTTACGATCAGTACCGGCGTGTTGGACTTGTGCATTACCTGGTTGGACACGCTTCCAAGGAACTTTTCCTTTGCGCCGCTCAGTCCCCTGGCACCGATTACTATCATGTCGAACTTGCCCTTTTCGGCCGCATTCACTATCTGGTCTGCAGTATGTCCGCCGCCCGTGGCATACCGGAACTTTGCACCGGCACGCTCACACTTTTGCATCGCAGGGCCTACTGCGTGTACGGCCTTGTCCTGTGCCTGATCCTTCATTGCCTGGGTGTATTTTATCCCAGCCAGCTTTGGGAGGTGGAAGACATAATAGCCGGTAATCTCGGCGTCGCTTGCCTTTGCAATCGAGATTGCACGGTCTAGCCCCCTCATGGAGTTCGGGGAGCCGTCGATGGGCACCAGTATTTTTTCGAATTTTCCCATAGGCTGCAAATCGCATAGCGATATAAAAATGGTAATCACGACATGGCCGAGCGCGCCGCTGCCCCCCGCGTCCTCCGCCCCGGGGTTCTGGCACGACAGTCCCGCGCGCGCCAGAGCCGCGGGCGGATGGAGGCCAGAGGCGGGACTTGTACAGCATCGGCTGCAAGACGCCCACAGGCATCCGAGGCCGGACCCGCCCTGCCAGGCAGGCTGCCCAGAATCACCTGCAAAACCCGGCAGGCCGCCCACGGCTGTCATCAAGCCTCAAAAGGCTGATAAACCCATGGCCAGGATCCCAGTCAATGACGGAATTTGTCCACGAGCCCTACTCCATGGTTCACGTCAGGGACGTGATCAAGCTTACACTAGATGATCTCATCGCAATGATGTCTACTCTAGAGTCGGGGACCGCATACTGGGCAGACGGCGTTCTCTTTGCCAGCTTTGCAATGACCGACTCGGAGGAGCTTGCAAAGAGGGAGATTGCCGGGGAGACGTACGTAGACAAGATCATATTTACAAAGCACGAGGAGTTCTCAAAGACCATAAAGTCGTCTACAAACCTGGAGATCGGCGCCCTCAACGTCCAAAAAAGCGGCCTGTACAGGGACCTTGTCGCATGGCTAAGGCGGCAGCCAGTATGGGACGAATAGCCAAAAATCGCAACAGATCGGGCTCTGAAAGTTCAGGGGTGAATCTTGCCACCTTAGAGGCCCCCCCCCCTCCCGGGCAGATTCGTGCCTGGAATCAGGAACAGCTTCCAGGGCCCGAGTTGTTGCCAAAAATCCTTTTAGACTAGAGGGGTATTGACATCCTATGAGCCAATCAAAGCCAATATCAGAGGTTCTGGTAAGGGACGTGATGTCGACCAGGCTGGTGACGGTTCCGGGCGACACCACCGCCCTGCAGGTTGCAAAGATGATGGAGCACGGAAACATCGGCGCGGTGTTTGTCAAAAAGGACGGCGCCCCCGTCAGCATAATCACGGACAGGGACTATGCTACGCGGATAGCAGTCAGCGGCGGCAGCCTGGATGCCGCAGTGGAGGGGCTGGCATCCTCCCCGCTGATAACGGTGGGCCCGGACGACTCCATAGTGGCAGCGGCAAGGATAATGAGGGACAAGAAAATCCGAAAGCTGGCAGTCAAGGACAACGGCGAGATCGTGGGCATCATAACGTCCACGAACATAGTGAACCAGGTATCACGAATCTGATCCCTCTTTCCGGCCCGGGACATGACGAAATTATATTAACACCGGCGTGCAAGGCCATGCATGTCAGAAGTCAAGCCATCGTGTCCATACTGCGACTCGATATTTGATAGCAAGGAGGATCTCTCAAAGCACATCGACAGGATACACGGGGACTCTGGGGTGCTAGAGGGCAGCACAAAAAGGAACTGAGTCAGTCTGCATAAAAGGCGTCTGGGAACTCGGTTTCTCGCCAGGCCATCAGGCGGTTGAAGGTCTGCAGATAGTCCCCGGACCGGGTGGTAATGTGGACGTGCGCGTGAAACTCCTCGCACCGCCCCTCGAAAATCACGGTGCACTGCCTTTTGAACGGGGGAACTGTTATGCCTATCTTCCGTATCGACTCGAATCTGTAGGATCCGACCTGCAGGGAGGTGCCGCATACGGAGACGGCCTTTGGCTCTGCACTTTTGTTGTAGGAGGCCACCTCGTCCTTGCGCCCCCGTGTCCACTCTGGGGCGTCAGGCGGCCACCTGTGCACGTGCACCTTGTGCGCTGCAAACCCAAAGTCAGATCCTGCCAACGGGAATGCTGGAGGAATTTCCTGCTATAAACCAACTAGGGCCGGCAGTTCTCCCAGATGTACCGGCTCGTGGCGGCACAGACGGCCGCATGCGAAGCTGCATGCAGCTTGGCCCGAGATAGCTTCCGAGCTTGGAATCGTTTTAATGGGAACATTTAGGAAGGCCGGTCAGTACCTTGACTTTTTGACAGTAGCCGTCCGCTTTTGTGAAATTATCAGGCCTCGCTTGGAGCGGGACTTGGCAACCTTGCCCTCCTTGGATGCAGGAGTCTTGCCGGAGCGCCTGGCTGCCCTCTTTACCCTTATGCGAATGCCCTGGTTTTTCCTGCTTTGGGCAGCTTGTGCGGGGGTGGGCCTGCGTCTTCTGGAGCCCACTACCTTGTGGCTCTTTTCATGCATGCTTACCCGGTCGAATGTATCCATGGTTCCCCTCCATGAAAACCTGCACTCCGGGCAGCTCCACCTCATCATGATTCCATGCAGGGCATAGTATAAAACAAATTTGTTTTTGATAGACTGTTGCATAACTCCGACTAGAGCCCAGCCAATCCTTCTGGATCACTACC
>CAYGCI010000092.1:0-5524 GCA_964348355.1 uncultured Nitrosopumilaceae archaeon
ACGCGTAAAAACAGCCAGTTTTTCGTGCCTAAAATCGGGGTTATGCAACAAGCTAAACTATTGCAAATGATTATAACGCTTCAGGCATATCAGCAATCATGATTAGGCTCTCAGAGGAGGAGGTTGCCAGGGAGCTCTCCTCACTGGAGGGGTGGTCAGTCAGGGACGGAAAACTGCACAAGGATTTCGAGTTCCCCAGCTTCGGCGAGGCCTTTGGGTTCATGACAAGGGCGGCAATGGAGATTGAGAAGATCAACCACCACCCCGAGTGGCTCAACGTATACAACAGGCTGTCAGTAGACCTGATGACGCATGATGCCGGCGGAATCACGCAAAAAGACGTCATGCTTGCAAGGATTCTAGACTCGCTCCGGGCAACAGGATAGCCCCCATGCTGGCGAGTAAAGGTCCTCGAACACGCACAGGCATGAACTACGCAGGAAGGCGCCTTTTGATGATCAAGGATCCTCAATCGTCGCCACACGTGCGAATTCTTGGCTATGATTGGTGGCGGGCGGCTTCGTACGGCCTTCAGATGTACCCACCACCTGTGCAGGCATCGCCCATCATGAGAGACTCGGCTAGGGCAGATGCATGCTGGTCGGATCAGGATCCGGGAGGACTGCAGACGGATCAGCGGGAGATCCAGTCCGCCCGCTTGCCGGATCCGGACTCGCCTGACGTCTGGCCTGTGGCGCATCCCACTTGACAGGATCCTCCAGAATTTATATACTGAATGCGGGGATAACCTCCAAATGACTGCCGACCCCGCCATTGTAGACTCGGACTTTCGATACCTGGACAGGAACGACAACCTCATGCGCTCAAGAACCGAGCTGTCGATTGCGCAGATGCTGTCGTTTCTAAACCAAGAGTACGAGTACGACGTTGCAATCTGCACGGATCCCCAGATCAGGGTTGATTTCAAGACAAAGGACGGGCTAATCGAGGTCATAGACGGTGACGGGGACATTGCAAAGTACAAGGCAATCAAGGAGAGGTTCCCCGACCGGAAGATCATGGCGGTGGGCCACCCGCAGTACGCAGCGCAGATCAAGGAGCTGGGGGAGATTGTGTTTTATGACAAGGCGCCGCAGACGGGATCGATATTCCTGGAGGATCCGTCGTTTGCGTTTGACTATGCGCACATCCTGCCGCTGGTAGAAAAGTGCTCCATCCTGCACGGGCACACGTCGTCAATAATGGTCGAACTCGTCGGGCAGATG
This sequence comes from uncultured Nitrosopumilaceae archaeon, assembly GCA_964348355.1. GTDB lineage: Archaea > Thermoproteota > Nitrososphaeria > Nitrososphaerales > Nitrosopumilaceae > JAWVZS01. Next base: position 1,227 of record CAYGCI010000092.1, read on the forward strand.
AAGGACAACCTGCTGGTAGACTTTGGCGAGGCCAAAAGGATTATCAAAAAGGCCATCGGCGCCTTTGATCACAAGTTCTTCATCAACGAGAAATACCTCCGGTCCGAGGACGGCACCCACTACAGGATCGGGTTTGAGGGCCCAAAGGGGACATTTGACCTGCAGATCCCAATACACACCACGTACCTTCTGAGGGGGGAGGCAACCGTCGAGAACCTGGCAACGGAGCTTATCAAGATACTGTCGCCAATGCTGCCTGCATGCGTGGAGGCAGTCGGCGTATACATCTACGAGGGATACAACAAGGGATCGCACATCATCTCAAGGGTTGCAAGAAAGTAGGAAATGGACCCAAAGATTACCGAAAAGGCATGGAATCCCGGGCTGGAGGCTGGGATCCTAAGGAGGTGGCAGGACTCTGACCTTTACAGGTTCACGCCCGGAGAGGACAACTATACGATAGACACGCCCCCGCCGTATCCGTCGGGGCGCCCGTGGCACATAGGCGCCGCGGCGCACTATTCGCAGATCGACATGATTGCGCGGACCGCGCGCATGAACGGCAAGAACGTCTACTTTCCAATCGGAATAGACAGGAACGGGCTGCCCGTGGAGCTATACACCGAGAAAAAGCACGGCATAAGGATGAGGGAGACCGACAGGGGGGAGTTCCTGGAGCTTTGCAGGGAGGCGCTAGACGACTTGGAGCAGGAGATGATCCTGATCATGACCAGCCTCGGCCTGAGCGGGGATCTCAGGAACCATTACAGGACAGACTCGCAGGAATACCGCGCACTGACACAGTCTACGTTCATCACGCTGTGGAGGGAGGGGAGGATTGTACTTGCCACCAGGCCCAACAACTACGACTGGGCATCCGGGACGACCATTGCAGACGCGGAGATCACCTACCAGGATCTGCCGACAAGGCTGGTCCACATGAGGTTCAGGGTGGACGGTGCCGGCAGGGAGATCATCATCGCAAGCACGAGGCCGGAGCTGCTCTGCGCGTGCAGGGCAATCATTGTGAACCCCGAGGACCGGAGGTATGCAGAGCTTGTCGGGTGCAGGGCGACGGTCCCGGTCACCGGTGCGGAGGTGGAGATCAGGGCGCACCGCTCGGCGCGGCAGGACTTTGGATCCGGGGCGGTGATGGTCTGCAGCTACGGCGATCAGAACGACGTCGCGCTGTTCAGGGAGATGGGGCTAGAGGAGGTCGTCGCCATCGGCATGGACGGCAGGATGACGGAGGCCGCCGGAGACTATGCAGGCCTGAGGCCAAGGCAGGCAAGGGATAGGATCATCGGGGATCTGGAGGCGGGCGGCTTTGTAGAGAGGATCGAGGAGATCACCCACAGGACGCCGGTATCAGAGAGAAGCAAGACCCCGATTGAGATAATCCCGATGGAGGAGTACTATCTCAAGCAAACAGACTCGGTTGAAGAGGTGCGGGAGCTGGGCTCGCAGGTCACGTTTTATCCCCCGATGCACAGGCAGATCCTGACGAACTGGCTGGACTCCGTATCCATTGACTGGCCGATTTCCAGAAGGAGGTATTATGGGACCGAGATCCCCATCTGGTACTGCAGTGGCTGCGGGCAGCCGCACGTTCCAGAGCCCGGAAGGTACTACCGGCCCTGGAAGGAGGAGTGCCCGCTGGATGAGTGCGCGGGGTGCGGCGCCGCGGAGTTTGTCGGGGAGCAAAGAACCTTCGATACGTGGATGGACTCTAGCGTGTCGCCGCTGTTTGTCTCAAGGTATGGCAGGGACGAGGGGTTCTTTGAGAAGGTGTACCCGACGTCAATCAGGCCGCAGTCAAAGGACATAGTCAGGACATGGCTGTACTATACGCTCCTAAGGTGCGGCCAGCTGACATCCAAGAGGCCGTGGAGCGAGGCGTGGATAATGGGGTACGGGCTTGACGAGAGGGGAATGAAGATGAGCAAGAGCAGGGGAAACGCCATCGATCCCCTGCCGGTAATCGAACAAAACGGGGCGGACGCGTTCAGATTCTGGAGCGCAAGCGAGGTCAACCACGGCCATGACTTTAGGTGCAGCGAGGAGAAGATAAGGTCGGCCAGGAAGTTCCTGAGCAAGCTGTGGAACGTCTCGAGGTTCCTGTCCGGCTTTCCGGTGGTAAGGGAAGCGGCCCCGACTGCCACGGACAGGTGGATCCTCTCTGAGCTGGACGGCCTTGTCAGGGAATGCAACAAGGGGTACGACGAGTACAACTTCTTCGTGCCCGCAGTCGCAATACGTGAGTTTACCTGGAACCTGTTTGCCGCACACTATATAGAGATGGTCAAAAAGCGCGCCTACGGGGAGGGGTTCTCGGTGGAGGAGCGCGATGCCGCAGTATACACGCTGCACAAGACGCTATCCACAGTCCTCAAGCTGCTGGCCCCGATTGCGCCGTTTATCACCGAACACCTCTGGCAGACGCTGTACTCGGAGGGCAGCATCCACCTGGAGCGGCAGGCACGCGCGGGGGAGTCGGGGGACGTCTCAGGGCTTACGGAGGAGGTGGTCCGGTTCAACTCCAAGGTATGGAACGACAAAAAGGCGGGGGGGCTGTCGCTGCGCGACCCCATAGCAGTCGAGGTCCCCGGGGTCCTCGCGGAGCTCAAAAGGGACCTGCAGTCCATGCACAACCTGGTATAGGGATGTCCCATGGAAGGCCCCGAGGACAGCCCGGCTTCAAGACTAAAGGCCGAGTTTGTAAAAAAGTACGACGGCAACGGCCACATACGCGAGGCGGTCCCGATCGAGACCTCGGAGCTGATTCCGATTGACGGCCGCATCCTGGAAAGACTTCACGACTTTGCCAGGGAGAATCCCATCTACTACAACTCCTACGAGATGGAAATCCTCGGGGTCCCCTGCATGGTATACGAGGGAGACATTAACGAGTACTGGATCAGCAGCATAAAGCACGACGTGAGCAACCAGCCGTTTTATCCGACGTGGATTCTTTCTGCATGCGAGGCTGCGCTGAAGTCAAGGAGGCTGGGGGTGGAACAGATCGTCGATGTCGGCTCCGGGGACGGGCGCATCGCATACTGCGGGCAGGTCGTCGGGCTGGACTCGTATGGGATCGAGATCGACCGGAGCCTGTCTGAGCTGCAGGAGCAAATAGCACGGGACTCTGGCGTGGGGTTTGGCGTAAGGAATGCCGACGCAAACGAGTTCGAGTATGCCTCCCTGGGGCTGACGAGGCCGGCATTCTTCATAGGGGGACTCCCCGAGATGGGGGAGATGCTGGCAAAGAGCATCATTGAAAGGATTTTTTCAGGCGAAAGGCTCAGGGACGAGTCTGTGTTTGTCTTCATGGGAAGCTTTCAGCTAAAACGGTTCTCAGACAAGGAAAAGTGGGGGTGGGGATCTGTCATAGACGAGGCCGGCCTTGACGTGAAAAGCGCAGTCGTGCTGCCGACATGCTGGACGATGGACCAGCAAAGGGACACGCCGTACATCTTTACAAAGGCAAGACAGGACGGGGGCCGTGGGCCGGCGGGACTCGCGGATCCGCCCCCCTCCCCGGGCTCCTGACCAGCTGCCTCAAAAGCCGGATCTGCCCTCTGGCGTCTGATCTGGATGCGCGCCTGCTCTGGTCGGATTCCAGCCACGCGTCCGTGCCGGATCCGGCATGGCGGGCCGCCTCCGGCCATCGCGGCCCTAGCCCCGCAGCCGCCGGGCTACCACGATGACGGCAGCAGGGGCTGCTGCATATATGCCGATATTGAGGGCTATGACCGAGGCGCCCAGCGCCAGCACCGAGGACTCTGAGCCCTCCTCGGCAAGCGACATTATAGACAGCGTCGAGATCATCGGGGTTATGAGCGCCCTTACGGCCTCGCGGAATACCGGACTCTGGCGCTCCAGGTCGGCTATCGCCGGCGAGAACGAATAGTATACAGAATTGAATCCGGCGACAAACGAGGCGCCCGAGTCAGTCGAGAGCAGCGTGCCGTCGCGTATCTCCCTGAGTGCCTGCACCTGCGGCGCCATCTCTGTTCCGTATGCGGCAGTCGCTATCAGGCACGAGCCGCCGGGCATCGGTACGGGCGAGGGCTCTGGCTGCGGCGCGGGTTCGGGCCGTACCACGGGTTCGGGCTCTGGCTGCGGCGCGGGTTCGGGCTCTGGCTGCGGCGCGGGTTCGGGCCGTACCACGAATTCGGGCTCTTCTGGTACCGGCGGCCTGACGGCCTCGTCGATCGCATCGGTATCGGCAGACAGGGACACAGGAATGTCGTACGTGCGCTGGCCGACGCAGGCATCCACGTTTACCGATTCATAGT
>CAYGCI010000093.1:0-5521 GCA_964348355.1 uncultured Nitrosopumilaceae archaeon
AGCTGAGCGGCGGGGAGCTGCAGAGGCTGGCAGTGGCGGTGGCCGCATCAAGGGACGCAGAGTTTTACTTTTTTGACGAGCCCTCCTCGTACAACGACGTCTTTCAGAGGACCGCAGTCGCCAAGACAATCCAGGGCCTGGCGGGGATCGGAAAAAGCGTGATGGTAGTCGAGCACGACCTGACCCTGCTGGACTATCTTAGCGACTATATCGAGGTCATATACGGCCAGCCGGCAGCCTATGGGATAGTCTCAGGCGTGCTGTCCACCAAGGTCGGCATCAACGTCTTCCTTGACGGCTATCTTCCAAGCGAGAACGTCAGGTTCAGGGACAGGCAGTTTACCTTTGACGCCTCGTCGACGTCGGCCGACGAGTTCCAGGAGGGAAGCGAGGTAATAGCGTACCCTAGACTTGAGAAGAAATACCCGAGGTTTGCCGTATCAGTCGAGGGGGGCAGTGTGAGGAGGGGGGAGATCGTAGGTGTCATGGGGGCCAACGCCCTGGGCAAGACCACGATGATGAGGATGATTGCGGGAGTCGAGGAGCCCGATGCCGGCGGGATCGACAAAACGGCAAGCATATCATACAAGCCGCAGTACCTGCAAAACGACACCGACGCGGAGGTCGTCACGCTGCTGGACAGGGCAAACGGCGCACAGATGGAGGGGAGCCTTGAGGAGGAGCAGATCATCGATCCGCTGAAGATCAAAAAGCTGTACAACAAGTCGGTCAGGAACCTCTCCGGCGGGGAGCTGCAAAAGGTTGCGGTGGCCGCCTGCCTGCTGCAAAAGGCCGACCTGTACGCGCTAGACGAGCCCTCCGCCTTCCTGGACGTCGAGGACAGGATCGCGGTTGCAAAGTTCCTGCAAAAGTTCGTCCGCTCCTTTGGCAAGTCGGCAGTCGTAATCGATCACGACATACAGCTGATGGACCTGGTCTCTGACAGCATGATAATCTTCGAGGGGGCGCCCGGGAAGGAGGGCCGCGCCACGCCGCCGATGCCAAAGGCCAAGGCCATGAACAGGTTCCTGGGAACGCTAAAGATGTCGTTTAGAAGGGATGAAAAGTCGAGGCGCCCGAGGGTCAACAAGATTGACAGCAGGCTGGACAGGGATCAGAAATCATCTGGCAGGTTCTACTATACGAAATGACGCGGATGCTGAGGAGGGCACTGGATGGGGTGCTCACGGGGCTGGAGGGCGCCGAGCTGTTCTCTGCCTTTGACCAGATAGGCAGCATCATCATAGTCAGGATCCCCGACTCTCTGCTGGAAAAAAGGAGGATCATAGGCGAGGCGCTGCTGGGACAGGTCAAGACTGCCGAGTCGGTCTTTTACCAGTCGTCGGAGGTTGGGGGCGATTTCAGGACGCGCGGCCTAGAGCTCATCGCCGGCGCCGACTCTACCGAGACCGAGTACAGGGAGAACGGGTGCCGGTTCGTCGTGGACGTGCAAAAGGCGTTCTTCTCGCCGAGGCTCTCGACGGAGAGGCTCAGAATAGCAGGCCTGGCGCGTGACTCTGACGTAATAGTCAACATGTTTGCGGGGGTCGGAACCTTCTCGGTTGTCGCCGCCAAGAACAAAAAATGCACCGTATACAGCATCGATGCCAACCCGGAGGCCTCCAAGCTGTGCGAGAAGAACGTCTCCATGAACAGGCTTGCCGGAAGGGTGATCCCGATCAACGCAGATGCCGCAGAGGTAATCGGGGAAAGGCTCCAGGATGCGGCTACAAGGACGCTGATGCTACTGCCCGAAAGGTCCGACGAGTTCCTGGGCTCTGCGATAGCTGCCACCAGGGACGGCGGGATCATCCACTATTACTCGCATACGCGCTCGGAGAAAAGGCAGGGGGCGCCGGGGATTGCGGAGGGGCACTTTGCAGGGGTCTGTCCGGCACGACACGAGATCCTGTGCTCCAAAAACGTCAGGGCCGTCGGCCCCAGGTACTACCAGACGGTAGTCGATGCAAGAATCTCAAAGCGGTCAGCCGCCGGGGCCGTACGATGAGGGGGCGGGCCGGGTGGTGGCCATCGTATAGCCGAGCCACGCAACGGTTCCCAGTACCCCGCCTACGATCATCAGCACGGACAGCTCCAGGACGATCTTGCCCCACTCTGAGAGCATGACGAGGTAGGCATACGTGAAGAACCCGGCTATGCACAGGCAGAAGATTGCAGTCCCCGTTGACTTTCTCCTGTCCATGGCCTCTGAGGCCCGGCGTTGTTATTTATTCCTAGTTTCAATAGTCAAACTCGCAGGACATCAGGTACGCGTCCTCGCCGTCGCGATAGTACGCGCCGAGTCGATGCCGTATGACGAATCCCAGTCCCTCGTACAGGCGGACGGCCTCGCCGTTGCTGCATCTGACCTCCAGATAGAACTCGTCGCACCTCCTGAGCCTGACGCCGCCGGCCGCCTCCTCCACTAGCGCCCTCCCTATTCCCCTCCCCCGAAACTCCGGCAGGACGGCGACGGAGACCATGTGGCCCTTCTTGACAAACCCGAGCTTTTTAAAGTTCGAAAAGCCAAACTCGGTCTTGCACATTATATACCCGACATACCGATCCCCGATCTGCGCCACAAGGAAGGCCTCGGGCATCTCCGCTAGCAGGCTCTCGTAGAAATAGTCAGAATAGTGCTCTGGCAGGGTCTTGAGGTTGATCTCCATTACCGGGATCAGGTCTGCCAGGTCGGCGCGCCGGATGATGCAATCGCCCAGCTGGCGAAGTATGGCCTGCATGAAAAAGGATGCGGCGCCCCAAATATTTAATGTTAAACCGCGAAAGCCATTAATGCCCATAGTCCCGGACAATAGGTACATTGAGCAGACCGACCGAGGAGGAGATCATATCACAGGTGACGTCGGCCTTTGAGGTGACCGAGGTGGAGCAGGACTCTGAGATGATCCAGTTCAGGATCAAGGCGGGCCAGTTCAAGGCAAGGTTCGTGGACCTGGCGCAGAGGCTTGAGGAGCAGGGCGTCGCGTGCAAGCTGAAGCAAAAGGACGGCGGGCTGTACATAATCGTCCGCCGCCTGGAATTCCAGAGGCGGGGGTGGCTGGGCTCCCCGTGGATTCCCAGGATCCTGTTTGCAGTGGTGGTCGGGTTCGTCGCAGTCGACGGATACTACAGGACCGTCGGCACAAACCTGCTGATTCCAATCGGGGATCCCATTGTGATGGCGGCAGTCTACACCGTGGCGCTGCTGGGCATACTCGGGATCCACGAGTCCGGGCACCTGATAGCGTCGAGGATTCACAGGATCAGGACGAGCTGGCCGTACTTTATACCGGGGCTGCCCATAATCGGAATCCCGACGTTTGGCGCGCTGATCATGGCAAAGGGGCTGATGATCAACAGGGAGAGGGCCTTTGACGTTGCCATAGCGGGCCCGCTTGCAGGCCTGGCAATCACGGTCATGGTGGCAGTCTATGCGGCGTCTGCGGCGCCCGTCATAGACCCCGAGCTGAGAGAGCAGCTGGAGCAGACGGCAATGCTGGGGGAGTGGCAGTTCGGCGAGCCCCTGCTCATGACCGCAAGCCTGGCTGCGTTCGGAAAGGGGGCAGAGGACACCACGGTCCTGATGACGCCGCTGCTGTTTGCCTCATGGATAGGGTTCTTCCTGACCTTTGCAAACCTGATGCCCGCCGGCCAGCTGGACGGGGGGCACCTCACGAGGGCCGTCTTTGGCAGGAGGACGCTCAGGATATTTACGTATGTCAGCGCGGCAATCCTGTTCCTGATGAACTTTTGGTTTGTCGCCCTGTTTGTCCTGTTCATGAGCGGACGGAGGTCAGGGATTACGATAATGGACGACATTACCCCGCTGTCGAGTGGGAGGAAGATCTCCTATGCGGCAGTCATGGTGCTGGCGGTGCTGTGCGCCCCGATTCCGGACAGCCTTACCGTAATAGAACCCTTGCTCCATCTGATACAACAGACACCTTCTGCCTAGGCCCCCGGGTCTTGAGGATGTGCTCTAGTGCGTACTTTGCGCCGTTGAGGGGTACCATGTTCAGTTTCTTGACGTAGAGCTCGGGCAGGATCGAGACGAGGCCGACCTGGATGGTTTTCTGGATCTCCGCAAGGTACAGCAGGGCCTCCATCCCGTCTACATACCGCGCAGGATTGTTCAGCCTGCCGGCATCCAGCCTGCCCTCGACGAACTGCCTGGCCGCCTCGGAGCCCAGGCCTCCCCCGCACTCGGCAAGCAGGACTGCCAGCCCGCCCGCCCTGACGCCGCCGTAGCAGTTCCACAGCGAGGACAGCGACCGTCCCAGTGTACCGTTGCTTGCGTCCTTGCCCGTGCTGATTATCATGGCCCCCTGCTCCTCGGCGTCCCTGACTGCGACTGCCTCAAAGGATTTTGAGACGTCCATGGTCTTGGCCGGATGGCCCACCGACACGTCGACTATTCCCCCCGAGTTGGCAGTTATCTCGATTCCCACGATGTCAAAGCTGTCCACGAACCTTCTGGCCTCGGCGACGCTCTCAGTAGGCTGCCCTGGCGCGGGCAGGTTGCCCCTGCGCTTTGCGTATGCGGCCAGCATGTTCTCCTGTCCGAACCGGCGCAAGAGTCTTGTGGAGATGGTCTCAAAGCCGAACAGGCCGTCCAGCTCGACTTCGCTCATGAATACGAGGTTGGAGTCTGACAGGCTCGCACCGCCGAACTCGGAGATCGTGCTGCCCTCCGGAAGTCCCGGCCTTACAAGGTCGATGAGGCCCCTGTCGGCCAGGATCCTTGGGAAGGGCAGAGACTTTTGCTCGCATATCGTGTATAGCACGGAGATGACCTTCTGGGTGTTCCTTGAGCTGTGAAGCACGACCAGCTCCATGGGCCTTGACAGATCAAGGCCCGAGAGCAGCCTCTCGGACAGCTCAGGGTCCTCCAGGTTCTTGCCCCCCGAGTCGATGTTCTGCCCCAGGTTCTCGGCCCTGATGTCCAAGACGACCTCGGATATGCCATAGTTCAGCCAGATTTCAGGCACAGTATGGCCCGGACACGAGCCAAAATAAATCCAGCGCGGGCCAGCCTGCGGAGTCCGGAGACCGGCGCACCTGCACGGGGGCGGCCCCCCGGGGCTCGAGTTCCTGCAGGGAGTGCCGTTTCATGGTGATCCCGTCAAGGCCGCCGCAGGGGCACCGGGGGATCACCTGGTGGGCGGGCACCGCCAGAGTCATGCAAATGCACAGCCGGGAGGCTTTGGGTGGGACATGGGCCGCAGTGATCGGCGGTGCGGCCGGGGCTCGGCCGTTCGGGGAGTCGGCCTGCGTATTTCATGCCCTTGCGCGCTCAAGAGATTCTAGTCGTCACCATGGCCAGCAAGGGAGCGCGGCCTCATATGCTGGCAGCCATAAATGCTTGAGTGTCATCGACCGTTTGCAGGAGCGTCTGACCATGAAATGCTTGGAGCTTTTACTCGCCGGCATGCCGCCAATGGCGTGACAGGCCGCGCCCTGAGATGCATTAGACTGTTGCATAACTCCGACTAGAGCCCAGCCAATCCTTCTGGATCACTAC
>CAYGCI010000094.1:0-5467 GCA_964348355.1 uncultured Nitrosopumilaceae archaeon
AAAGACAGACACCAAGGTAACCAAAAAACCAGAGCCAAAAAAACCAGACGCCAAGGCCGCCAAAAAACCCGAGCCAAAAGAGACAAAGGACGTCAAGGCGGCCAAAAAGCCAGACACTAAGGTAACCAAAAAGCCAGAACCGAAAAAACCAGACACCAAGAAGGCGGCCAAAAAACCCGAGCCGAAAAAGCCAGACGCCAAGGCAACCAAAAAACCAGACACCAAGAAGGCCGCCAAAAAGCCAGAGCCGAAAAAGGAGGCAAAGCCCAAGAAACTGACAAAGGCAGAGCAGAAAAAACTAGAAAGGGAGCAAGAGGAGGCAAAAAAGGCAGCAGAGCGAACCCTTGAGGAGGAGTTAGAAGAACAGCTTACGGAGGAGCAGATTGAAAACTTTCAAATCGAAAAGGTGGATATGGAAAAGCTGATCAACAAGGTAAGCGAAATCGTTGCCACGTTTGAGCTGAAAGGAACGCTGCAAAGCGTACTTTGGAAGAAGCTAAAGCTCTCCAACCGCGACGGCTCCCGCCTGGCACTCAAGCTAGAGCGCATGGGGATCATCACCCGGGAGAAGATACTGGAAAAAGGCAGGTGGACCTACAAGCTAATCATCAAAAAGACCCCGATCAGCACCCAGTCCATTGAAAACGCGCCCTGCCTGGTGTGCCCCGTGGAGCAAAGGTGCTCAGTTGACGGCGAGATCAGCCCACGAAGCTGCCAGTTTATAGAGGACTGGGTCTTGGCAGAAATGAAAAGGCCAAAGAAGGCGCAATGAGGCTGCATGAGGCCCGTCGTGATCATTACAGGAGGCTGGCGCGGGAGCAGGGGTTTCGCAGCAGGTCCGCATACAAGCTAAAGGAGCTAAACAAGTCGTACAGGATCATCGGCCCCGGATTCTACGTCCTGGATCTGGGGTGCGCCCCCGGCGGATGGATCCAGGTGGCTACGAGGCTGGCTGGAAACCAGGGCAGGGTGCTGGGAGTCGACAGGTCGTACGTAGAGGAGATCGAGGGTGCCCGAATCATGCGTGGGGACATAACCGATGAGGGCATCGTCGATGAAATTGCCGAGTACTTTGGCAGGAAGGTCGACGCGGTAATCTGCGACCTGTCGCCGCAGGTCACCGGAAACTGGTCCGTAGATCACGCAGTCCAAATCTCGCTGAACTACGACTGTGTCAAGATACTGGACAGGGTTCTCGGATTCAAGGGAAACGCGCTATTCAAGGTGTTTGACGGCGAGTACTCTGCAGAGTTTCGAGACTTTTTGAGGAAAAAGTTTGCCAGGGTAAAGCTGACAAAGCCCAAGGCAAGCAGAAAGCCCAGCAGCGAGCTGTACTTTGTCTGCCTGGGCTACCTGGGCTGACACTGCCCAAGCAAAGCGTGGATGGTTCTGCTGTGCCGCTGGGAATAATCTGGGGCCGCCGCGCTTCTTGCCAGCTTCTGCCACCGCTCGACTTTTTTTTGGCACATCTCAGCCTGCAAACATCCTCTTGATCTCGTCAATCGGCGCGTCTGTCTTGAATCCCGTCGGATCAAACGCAGTCGGGCTTGCGGCAAACCCGCCGTCCGTCAGCCGCCTTACGGCCTCGCCAAGCCCCATCGGAGACGTCCCCATCTCCGAGGCTATCTCGTCTAGCGTATAGTATGCGGCCGGCATGCCCGCCTCTCGGATTGCGGCAGATATGATCCACTCGCATTTTTTGTGGGTGTGAAAATGCCCCAGCTCCCCGGCCATCCCCTCCAGGAATCCTTTCTCGTACAGTCCTCCTACCCATAACGGCCCCGAAAGCATCACCCCCGAGCCGCACAGCTCGCAGGATGCCTGGTGCCTGCTCGTGGCCCTCCTGTCCTTGCAGCCCCCGCAGTGGGCTATGTATCCGATGTTCTCCTCCCGGTCTGGCCTGTTTAGAACCCTTACAAAGACCCTGTAGTAGTGCATGTAGCTTTCCACAAACAGCGGCACGACTTTGATGTCCATCCTGGCTGCAACGTGCCTGATGCATCCGAGGACCAGCCTTATGGCGATCTCGTTTCCGTATTTGGTGCGGACCGGGGTCCCCCCGTACCGCCGCATGCATGCGTTCTGGAACATCCCGTTGAGGACCTGCAGATCCGTCGCCGTTACGGCCAGGATCCCGCCGTGCATGGTCGCGCGGATCCCGCAGTCGACAAACCTTGCGGGAGATCCGAACGGATCAATGTCCACCATCGAGGCGCGCTCGTTCCTCTTTGAAAAGTCGCCGCACAGCCTGCAGGCCTCCTTTTCTGTGACCTCGATGTTTTCAAGGCTGTTGAGGGCGGCAGACCTTCTTGCCAGCTGCAGCGCGCTGGGGTTTAGATCATTGATGACCACCCTCTCCACCTGCAGCTCGTTTGCCACCCTCAGCCCCCGCGCCCCGAGGCCTGACATGCAGTCGACAAAGATCCTTGGGCCGTGAAAGCTCTTTGCAAATGCAGAGTATGCAAGTATTGAGAGATCCCTGTTCACTCTTGCCCTCGGGTTAAAGAACGCAGGCTCTGCAGGCGGGGCCACCTGGGTGACCGACCTTTCTGGAACGAGGATCCTGGTGGCCCCCTCGGTGATCTCGATTATCCTGTGCCCTGCATCCTGCATTTTCTGTACGAGCCTTCTTTCAGTCATACGGTTTAATACTTGTTCCATCAGAGTCAGAACCAATGCTGGTTTGCGGGGTCGATGAGGCGGGAAGGGGATCCATGCTCGGGCCGCTCGTAATTGCCGGCGTCTCCATCCCCCGGTCCAGGATCAGGAGGCTGTCCTCCATGGGGGTGAGGGACTCCAAGCAGCTGTCTGCCAAGCGGCGCGCGCAGCTGTACAAGAAAATCATCGAGTTTGCCGACGACTATTACGTCTCAACGATCAGCCCCCGGACGATTGATCGCAGCGTTCACAGGCACGAGCTGAACCGCCTCGAGGCCAAGTACATGGCCAGGGTTATTGCAAGGCTCCGGCCCGACGTCTCATATGTCGACTCTTGCGACGTCAACCCGAAAAGATTCGGATCCGAGGTCTCCCGCCTCTCGGAGAACAGAAAGGTCCACTCCCACCACCGGGCCGATGCAAAGTACGCCATAGTGTCTGCGGCCTCGATCATCGCAAAGGTCAGCCGCGACCGGGAGATATCCCGCCTAAAGAGGAGGCATGACGTGGGAAGCGGGTATCCGTCTGACTCCAAGACCGTCAAGTTCGTCAGGGACTATATAGGAGAGAACAACTCGGTCCCCCCGTTTGTGAGGACCAGCTGGAGGCCCGTCAGGGCCATGCTCAGCTCCTGGCCCTTGCAACCACCATTGCATGATCCCGGTCGTACGGGTACAGGTTCACCGTCTGGAGAATATCAAACCCGCCCCTGAGCTTCTCCTCCTCCATCCTCACGATCCTCCTGGGCGATTTTGTGACGTCTATGCTTCTAGTCTTGATCACCAGAAACAAGAATCCCCCGGGTTTTAGGAATTTGTCACAGTTTGCGATTGTAATCTCCGTCTGATCAGGCTGTGCGATGTCTGCATAGACTATGTCCGCCCTGCCATAGACTGAGAAATACTCCCCCGGCTGCCTTGCATCCTGCATGATTGGAATGACGTTTGGCCTGTGGCTTGCCACCCTGTCAATCAGGTCCCTTGCAACCCTGCTTGAGTGCTCCACTGCAAAGATAACCCCGTTTGGGCCCAGTATGTCCGATACGTGGCTTACCGTCGTGCCCGTCGAGGCCCCCAGGTACAGAACCGCGGATCTCGCCTTGAAGGGAAAGTCATCCAGCCCGTTCATGATGGCGGCTGCAAGCTTGCTTCTAAACGGATCCCATATCCTGTACTCGATCCCCTTTTTTCTGACCAGCCTTTCCTTGTAGACCTGGTTTCCCGGAACCAGGTTTTCGGTGGCCAGCCTTTTCTCTCCCTCTGAGCGTATCCAGAAAAAGCCTTCAGCGCCTTCCAAATCTCTTTCTCGGCTTGCCTCTGCCCCTGGACCTGTTGCCGCCCCCCGGGCTGTTGCCTCTCGGCCTGCTTTTGTCAAAGCAGCTGTTGCAGTATACTGGTTTATCCTGACTGGGCCTGAACGGCAGCTCGCACTCTGCGCCGCACTCGTCGCATGCTGCCATGTGCATCGGACGCCTGCCGCCCCCGGAACGCCTGTCGTCTCTTGGCCCCCTTCCGGGCCCCGGGCCCCCGAGTCCCTGCGGCTCTTTTTTTACCGGCTCGCTGTATTTCTTGCCGATCTCGTCCACCCTTACGTTCAGCTTTTCAAGCAGCGTCTCGTTGAGTCCGCCCCCGTACACGTCCACCCTGGCTGCAATGGCCGCCTTTGCGGCGACGGCCCTTGCAATCTTCCCCCTCTGCCACCTGGGTGCCGAATGAACCATGGCGTGCTGGAACAGCAGTCCGTGTTTTGGCGGCTGCGAGCCCGTCTTTAGCGCCCTGAACAGCGCCTTTTCGGCACCCAGTATCTGAATGGTGCTTGCGGGAAGCGACGCCAGTTTTTTCAGGCTGCCTGCCCTTGCAAGCAGCCTGGCACCCACCGCGTTTCCAAGTATTGCTGACAGGTTTGGCGCAATCGCCTTCATCTGCTCCTCCAGGTGCTCCTCCAGGCCCCTTCTCAGCTCGTGCATCTGTATGATCTGCCTGGCCAGGCCCTGTACCATTGCAAGGTTTTCACTTGAGATGCCTCCCCCCTTGCTCTTTTCCCGGACTAGTGCAAGCATCTCGACCTTGGATTCCGGAAACCCGGCATCCTCAAACGTTGATCTTGTCAAATCCTCCCTTTTTCCTGCCATGACGACCCGGGAGTATCCGTTGATGCTGTCGATCAGGTTGTCCAGTTCGGGAAAGTGCAGTCCGTACCACTCCCGCAGTCTGGAGCTTAGCAGGTTGGCGATCTTATCAACCTCGTCTAGCGAGCTGACTGCCTGGATTACGTGCAGGTCCGTGCGCTCCGACGTCTCTGTAACCTTGCTGGATGACAGTGACACTGCAAAGTCTCGCAGCTTGCCCAGTGCATCCCTTGGATCCTGCGCAAGCTGCGCGTCAACTAGCAGCTGGGGCTTTTTTTCCTGTATTTCCTCCATCTGAGACTCCTCCATCAGCTGGGCGTCAAGATCCTTTTTCTTTAGGATGGACAGCAGCGCCTCGTCGCTTACGGCAAACCCCATCTGTAGCTCCTCCATGTATCTGACCAAGTCGTTTGGGACTCCCTGCCTGCCTTTTACGGCCAGATACTGCCCCAGGGAATCTGAGAACGGGAATGTCCTGGCCACGCTGCCTCCGTCTGAGACAATAATTCCCAGCTCTGTCAGGATCACAGAATGCATGTAGAAAAGGATCCACAGACCATTAAAAAAGGTATTAGGCTTGGTAGCCTGCTGTACAGTCCCGGTTTTAGGCACAAAAGACTGGTTGTTTGTAACCATATGTGTCTCAAAAACGAAATTCAGATGGTGCCAAGATAAGCGGCA
>CAYGCI010000095.1:0-5245 GCA_964348355.1 uncultured Nitrosopumilaceae archaeon
TGCATCTTAAAAAGCCTGTCCTTGCTTGCTATCCCGTACAGGAACTGCGTTCCCGTCTACCACGATCGTCATGTTTTTAACTTGCTAGATCTAGCCCAAACTATGCAAAAAATCAAAGTACTAGTGTTTGTTGTATTGTTTGCTATCATATTAATTCCAACTGCGATAAATGATGTTGCACAGGCAGAACAGAATGCTGAAATAAAATACGAAGATATTAAAACTGAAAATGATGCAAAAAAGTACTATAGTGAAACAGAATCAAAAATCACGGCAATATATCACGATTTGAAGTTGTCCCATGACATGTCTAAAGCCCACAAATATCAAGAGTTAAAAGATAACATAATTGCTTTAATGGCAGAATATTCCCCCGATGAGAATCCTTCTTCCTACACAGTCGATGAATGGTTTGATTATTTGGCCGGTGTAAATGAACATTCAACCATGACTGTTGGGTATTATGTTGGAGATTCTATAACATACACCGTAGGCTCTGGTTCAGTTGTAGCACAAATTGGTTACAAAGCACCTTGTAATTGGGCCCCAATATTTACATGTGATACTGATATCGGCAGCAGCAGTGTCGTAAGTACATCATATTATAATGGAATTAGCTTTATTGGCCATACACACGAAGACAACAGTTGGATAACCCCGTATTATAAAATGAGTCCAGCCGTCCTATGGAAGACGTATTCTGGAAGTGGGGACTTTATAATCACACAACCCAGCGGTGCCATTACATTGGGTATTAGCATGTTTAACGAATATGCTTACTATCCTGGCATAGTGTTTCAGAAATATGTTCAAACTGTAGGAAACAGCTGTAGTTGCAATACTGTTTCAGAAAACACATCAATCCAGATAAACATAACACTAGATAACGTATCATAACATGTTTGGCTTGTGCTTTTATAAACAGACATGAAAAACGAGTCCTCTACCGATCCCATAAAAGAGATTGTTTTAAGATCGGCCGGTAGCGGTCGTGACACGCAATACAGCGATATGCAACTGGGTCAAAAAACCATCACAGGCGCAAAATGCATAGCCAAGTTTTTGTCCATTGTCGTCGAAAACGAGGACGGAACTCAAAAAACACTGTCTGTCAGCAACATAGAGCATAAATACAACAATCCAAAATTCATAAAAAAAACAATGGGCAACATATGTAAAAAAAGCATTCGTAGATCAAAGGCCTATCATCAGTGTATAGACAGTCAGGCAAAACGTAGATCCGGCATGTCTGAAGGACGGGAGCCATGATGGGAGATGAAAAGGCTCCGGTTAATCCCAATGTGATAGACTTTGCGTAATCAGTGCAGATCAAAAAAAATCAGGCAGCTTTTGCGTCGTTCTTGGCAAATACGCATAGTGTCTAATGCCAGATGACGATCCACAATCCCTGTGGAGTCCCCTTTTTCTGGTGCCGTTGATCCCCGCCGCAGTAGCCTTTGCAGTATGGCAAACCAGAACCCCACCTCCCGGAGACACGACATAGGAGGCATGATCATGAAGACTCTAACCGGTAGTGCCACCCAAAAGGTGACGCTTGCTGAATTTTGTAAGAGTTTACCCCTTCACCTACTGGGTGAATTCTTCCTGACCCCCCGATCTATAAGACAGTAGTATGAGGTCACCTACCCCCATCAGTCAGGCACGAATTAGCATGCATGATTGTGATTTTCGTGCCTAGCTAGCAGGGGGACGTGACCACATACAGATAGTACTACCTAGGAAAATGCATGTCATCAGGCTCGGAGGTCAAGGTACTACGCGACGAGATAGCCCGCCTTGTAGCAGAGAATGACAAGATAAAAAGGGAATCTGCCACAAGAAACGAGGAGCTTGCCACACAGATGGCCGAGTCCATGGCACGAATCACGATGCTGGAAGCAGAAAACCAGCAGCTCAGATAGCACATCGCATATTACAAGAACCCGCACACCCCCTCCTCGCAGAACTCGATTCCGACCAAGCAGAAAAAGGCCGCCGCGGCAAAGGCATCAGGCAATGTACCTGTATCTGCAAAGGCAAAGCCGGGCCGCAAGCCGGGACACGAGGGGGTCTCACACAATAGAAAAGCGACCGAGTTTGTAAAGCACTGCCCCAAAAAGTGCGGCAAGTGCGGCGGCACCAGCATGAAAAAGCCCGAAAAGATGTTCTCAAAGATTGTGACCGAGATCCCAAAGAGGCCCGAGCCGGTCACGACACAGCATACAGCATACAAGCGCAAGTGCGCCGACTGCGGCCACGAGTCCGTCGAGGACAACAGGTCATGGAACGTGCCGGGAACCGAGTTTGGATCAAACATTACGGGGATGATAACTGCAATACACGTGGCACCTGCCTCCATAAAGGCCACGGCCACACTGTGCTCAGAAATCCTGGGCATGGACGTCTCAGAGGCAGGCGTGCTGCAGTGCCTGAGGGCCTGCACCAAGGCAATAAAGCCCAGCGTAAAGGGCATCAAGCAGGCCATCAAGGATTCTGATTATCTGCATATTGACGAGACTGCCATGCCATACAACGGCAGGACGGCCCGCATATGGGTAATAGTAGGCAGGGACAAGGACGGCGCCACAACCGGCGTCCACACGCTGGCCGCACCCAGCAGGGGCAGGATCATAGTTGACATGAACTTTCCGTATTATGACAAGCCAGTTACAGTAGACGGGTACGGCGTATACGCCGTATTCAAGACCCGGCAGTGGTGCTGGGCACACATACTCCGGGAGGCCAGGGACGCCGGCAGGACCTCCCGGCAGGCCCACGCGCTGTATGGTACACTCAGGAAAAAGTTCATTCATGCCAAGGGACTGGGCCGCCGGAGGAGGGCGCCATGCAGCAGCACGACATTCTGGTAGCCGAGACGCGCGCGCTGGCTGCGGCATTCAGGGAGGCAGGCTGCGAGAGCTTTGCCACGAAGCTTGAGAACGCCTCAGAATACCTGTACACGTTTATTCTGTATCCGGGCATGGAGCCCACCAACAATGTAGCAGAGCGCATGCTGAGGCCGTCTGTAATTGCGCGCAAGATATTCCAGGGGCTCCGTACCGAGGAGGGCATGGAGATGTTCACCGTACTGATGACATGTACGATGGACTGGCGCGCCCAGGGGCGTAACGTGAGTGAAATAGACTTTATGCGTAATCGGTTCAGATCTGGGATTATTACGAACAAATTCATCTCATTCAGGTCGATTATGCATAAAGTCTAATGGTCGCCAAGACCCTGACCGGAAACGCCGCCTGAGGGGTAAACTCATACCTGAATTTTTACCCAAAGATTCATAAATTCAGATTCGTGAGTTTGAACACAGTTGTTTGCCATATCTGCCCTAGTTGATGTTGTAAGGATCCCGCCAAGCCTGTTTGGGACCACGCTCAAAAAGGCAGCTGTGAACATCCTCAAGGAAAAGTACGAGAGCATGATCAACGCGGATCTGGGGTATATCATCATGATTATAGATGCCAAGGTGGACGAGATGGGAAAAATGATTGCGGGGGACGGCGGAACCTTCCACAGGGTCGAGTTTGACGCACTGACGTTTTATCCAAAGCTGCAGGAAATTGTCCAAGGTGAGATCGTGGACATTACGGACTTTGGGGCATTCGTCAGAATCGGGCCTACTGATGCGCTGCTGCACCTCTCGCAGGTGATGGACGACTATTTGAAGAGCGACGTAAAGTCCGGCATGATCGTTGCCAGCCAGAGCGGAAGAACGCTGAAGGTAGGCTCTACACTGCGCGCAAGAATCACTGCGGTGTCTCTGGGAAAGGCGGCCACGATGGGAAAAATCGGAATTACGTGCAGGCAGCCCTTCCTGGGCGCAGACGAGTGGATTGCAGAGGAGATCAAAAAGGGGGACGGCGAGTCGGCGGGGGCGGGTCCAAAGGCAAAGGCGAAGTAGATGGTCAGGGAAATGGCTTGCAGAAAGTGCAAGTATGTCACAACAGGAAAGGTCTGCCCCGTATGCAAGTCGTCGGATCTGACGCCGGACTGGAACGGGATTGTCCTGATAGTGGAGCCGTCAGACTCCATAGTTGCAAAGACCCTGGGAATCACCCAGAAGGGAAAGTATGCGCTAAAGGTAACATGAGTTGAGGTTCAACCTACAAAGGGAGCTTTCCAGGTTTTTGGCCGAGGACATCGGTTCCGGGGACATTACAAGCTCCCTGCTTCCAGAAAGGCCGATCAAGGCCAGGATAATCTCAAGGCAGGAGGGGGTCGCCGCCGGAGTCAGGTTCGCAAAGGAGGTCTTTGCGCTGAAAAAGTGCAGGACCCTGATCAAGACGAGGGACGGGGCCCGGCTGGAGCCGGGCCAGACAGTCATGACAATATCTGGGAACCCGCGGCACATCCTGTCCTGCGAGCGGACCGCCCTGAACCTGCTGTCACGGATGAGCGGAATAGCGACACAGACGCGCGCGCTGGCAGAAAGGCTTCCGGATGGCACGAGGCTGCTTGCGACCAGGAAGACGGCGCCCGGGCTGCGGGTGTTTGACAAGGAGGCAGTAAGAATAGGCGGGGGAGAAAAGCACAGGATGGGTCTAGACGAGATGGTGATGATCAAGGACAACCACCTGGCAGTCGGGCCGTCGATGGAGGAGCTGCTCAGGCGGGCAAAAAGGAGATACCGCCGGGTCGAGGTGGAGGTGGAGAGCAAAAAGGACGCAGTCACTGCAGCGCAGGGCGGGGCGACCATCATCATGCTGGATAACTTTACGCCAAGGCAGATCACTGGGACCGTAAGGGAGCTGGAAAGGATGGGGCTTCGAGGCAGTGTCAGGCTGGAGGCCTCAGGCGGCATAACCGAGGAGAACATCGGCGGATACGCCAAGACGGGGGTCGACATGATCTCTGTTGGAAGCATCACAAGCTCGGTGAGGGGGATAGACCTCAGCCTAGAGGTCTAGCCTTGCCAGGACCTCCCTGGCGCCCTTGTTGCTCTCGTCTACCTCCAGGATTTTATCGCAGCACTCCCTTGCGCGCTTTTTTTGGCCGAGAATCAGGTGCGCGTTGGCCTTTAGCAGCAGCACCTCCACGTCATAGGTGCCGATCTCGGCTGCATGATCAAGGTGCCTGAGGGCCGACCTGTACTGCCGTTTCATATAGTAGATCCCGCCCACGATGAACAGGACGTCGTGGTTGTGCGGGACTTTTTGGAGGTACTCCAGCCCGCACTTTAGCGCCTCGTCATACCTTTGCTCCCTGACTAGCCTTCGCATCTGCTTGATCT
>CAYGCI010000096.1:0-5001 GCA_964348355.1 uncultured Nitrosopumilaceae archaeon
GCAAGGCTGTCATCCGGCCAAAGGGTCTTAGACGTGGGAAGCGGGTACGGTGCACCGGCGGCCCAGTGGAGGTCAGAATACGGCCCGATTGAAATCTTTTCGATAAACACAAGCCTTGAGCAGCTATCCAGCTCTGCACCTGGCAGCCCACGGATCAACTCCACTGCCACCGCCCTTCCAGTTGGGGCCTCATCGGTGGACAGGATCCTGGCCTTTGAATCCGCACAACACTTCAGGCCCCTCGGAGGCTTCCTCTCGGAGTCCTTTGGGATCCTCCGGGATGGCGGATGCCTTGCGCTTGCAATACCAGTGATGGCCGGGGACGGCTTCCATTCCCTGACCCGGCTGGGACTGCTGTCGATGACCTGGCCGTCAGAGCACTATTCTGAGGACTATGTACTGTCTCAAATCGAGGATGCGGGCTTTGACACAGATTCCGTAGAAAAGATCGGCCCCATGGTATATGATCCGCTTGCCGACTATTACGAGCAGAACCGCCCCATGATTCGAAAAAGCATCCTGGGCTCATACCCCGGCTATGTGGAAAAAATCCTCCACCGATCCATCATGAAAATGAGGGACGTCTCCGAAAAAGGCGTCATAGACTACCTTCTGGTCTTGTGCGAAAAGTGAGGTGCCGGCAGCGGCCCCGCCGGGGGAGCCGCCCGTCAATTCCAAAATACAGCCCCGGTGCCGGGCATTTTACCACTAGGGGCAGACCTGCCACTGGATTAAATACCGCAAGTGAAAAGCCTGCCTATGGGGGCGCGGCAATACCTGAGATGCATTGGCCGGCAGATCCCATGCGGGCTGATCCTATGACGCGTGTAGCGCAAAGAGGGCAGGGCGGCCACTGAGGTGGCCTTGTGCAGAATCAAGGCAATTCCCGCCAGCTGCCCATGAGGCCATACGCAATCCTGGTGACCGGATCCCGGGGATTCATTGGATCACGCCTGGTCTCCTATTTTGTAAGGCACGGGATAAAGGTCAGGGCCATGAGCAGGAGGGAGGCGTCTGACACCGAGGATGTCAGGTATGTGCGGGCCGACGCGTTTGATGTCGGGGAGCTGACACGCGCGCTTCGGGGGGTGGAGGTCGCCTACTATCTGCTGCACTCGATGGACGGCAGCAAGGAGCACTGGATGGGCTTTGCCGACCGGGAGAGAATCCAGGCCCAAAACTTTGTTCGGGCCGCAGCCTCTGCCGGCGTTAGGCGCATCATATATCTTGGCGGCCTGGTAAACGACTCCCTCCATCTTTCACAGCACATGGGCAGCAGAAAGCGGGTGGGCGAGATACTTGCCAGCGGCAGCATTCCGGTCACCGAGCTCCGGGCGTCCCTGATCATCGGCGCCGGAGGCGGCTCGTATGCGATGCTCCGCTACCTGGTCGAAAGGCTGCCTCTGATGGTCTGCCCCCGGTGGGTAAAGTCGCGCGCGCAGCCAATTGCCCTCGATGACGTGGTGTCGTACCTGGCAAAATGCGCCGAGCACCCGGAGACTGCGGGAAAAGTTCTTGAGATCGGGGGCCCCGACATAATGACATACGAGGAGCTGATGCGCGCCTATGCCGGATATCTGAACCGGAGAATCACAATCATCCGGATTCCGTTTCTGACTACCAAGCTATCCTCGTACTGGGTGGATCTGATCACTCCGATAAGGGCCTCCCTGGCGAGGCCGCTCATCGACAGCCTGGTCCACGATACGGTCGTCACCGATGACAGGATAACCAGGATAATCCCAATCCGGCTGCACTCCGTCATTGATGCAATTGACGCTGCCACAAGGGAGGCGGCCCGAAAAAACCCCGTCAAAAAGACCGGGGGCGAGAAAACAGGGTACCGCGGAAACCAAAAAGTCCTAACGGTGTCCATGCTTGCACTGCTCGTCGCCGGCTCAAGCCACTACTGGCTGGACGGCAGATCCGAGCTCCATCAGGCCGGCTGGCTGCTGGCGTCCTCCATCTGGCTTGCCGCCGTCGCAAACGCGATTCGCTTCGTGCACAGGGGGACGAGGCTGGGGTATGCTGCAGCCGGGGTGCTGTCCTGGGCGGCCATGGGATTCTGGCTCCTGGACAGCCTACATGCTGTCCTTGGGGTGCCCCTCATTGCAAGCGAGCCCGGTCTGGCAGCTGCTGTACGAAACCTTGCCGGGATGGCGATTGCCGCAGTCTGCATCGCCGCCTCCCACAATGCGTTTCATAAGGCCCGCCGCTATCGGGAGGAAGGGGCCCCTGATCCCTGAAGACCATCCCTGAGATCCTCGACCTCTTTTTGGAGCAGAGCAATCTGTTCCTCCCTGAAGGCGATTATCGCCTCTGCTGCCGCCCTTCTGGCCTCGGCGTATCCGTCGTCCTCGGGCATGATTACACTGCAGTCCTGCAGCTCCGTTACAGGTCCTGAAACTATTGCCTTTGAGCCCCTCTGGTTGAACCTTACAACGCCACCGAACGCCTCGATTTCCATAAGGGCAGTCTGGCCCTTGCACTTGTATGTGATCTTGCCCGTTTCCGGCGTGAACATCTGGGCGATGCCCCCCGGCATTCTTGTAACAACCACTGTCATGATGTCACCTGGCGCCGCCTCGTTATTAAATCATAATTCTGCCTCCGGAATCCCCCGCACCTGCACTCCCTTATGAGATATCTTCCCGAATCCACGTCATGCACTGCATCCGGGCGATGGCGTCCCGTCTCCCCGTCGTTGCGGCTCAACAACATGCTGCGGGTAGGACACCCCGATTTTGAGCTCTTGGACGGTTTAATTACGGCGCCGCCCAAGTAAGGTGGTTGGCAGGCATCAGGAGCATCGGCAGGTTCTTCCTGTTCATCGTTACCGGGCTAGTCACAGTCATTGTCGGCTCGTTCATGCTTCGTGGAAACATGCACATGTGGGACAGCAAAGAGGATCCGGATGACTAACCCTTAAAGCCGTCAAGGCCGGCAGCTTGGCGTTGATCCAGGACGCCTCGATTCGAAGATCGCTTGACGAGTACGTCAAAAACCGCATCAGGGACATTCCCGGGGAGATCAGCCAGACGCTTCCCGGGGCGTCACAAATCTGGAAGTGTAAAAGCGAGCTGGACTTTCTTTATGGCTATTATGTCGGGAAGATAGAGGAGGGCGCACTGCGCTATCTCCTCAAGGCAACGCGGGCATCGGCCGGCGGCTATGTGGACTCTTTTGAAATCCGTGGCTTTATCGAGGAGCACAGGCAGAAGCTGCGGGACGTGATTGCAGAGTCGATCTCCGCCGGCTCAGTGAGGTAAAAATACCGGAAGGGCCCGAGTCCTGCCATGGTGGGTCCGCAGGACGGGGGGTTTGGATTCGATCAGTCCAAAAAATATACGGAGGTTGAGAACCTGGACGAGATCTGCGTTCAGTGCCAGGCCGGGCAGCACAGGAACTGCCTTGCAAAGGCAGGAAAGATTCCTAGATGCGAGTGCGAGCACTGCCTGATCTACGGGTGATTCAAAACTTATTAGCACCAGGGCACGCCCCCAACACGTGTCCGGCAAGCTTCGGTTCGAATGCCAGTTCTGTGGAAAGGATTTTGGCGATGACGTCATTGGGCTGGCAAAGCACATTGGAAGGCTGCACGACCCTGCCAGGTGAGGCCAGCCAAGATGCGGGCAGAATCACTGTCTTTGCCTTGCCGCTGGAAATAGCTTGAGACGACGTGCTCTGCACATCTTGTGCTCTTGCTCGGCCTTCCTGCGCGTTTTGTCTGGCTGGGCAACGGGCATCGCTGACACTGCAGGCGTCATAACTTGATTTGTTTCAAATCCGGGGCCGTTTTCTGGGTTACTTCTGGGAAGGACGAAGGCGACAATTACATTCAATAGTTCCCATTTTTAGAAGGGAGCAATGGGCAAGGCAAAAAACATTGCAATCTGGGTCGGAATAATCGGCGGAGGAATTGCGTTTTACTTCTTTTACGGCGTGGCGGCAGAATTCATGAGATAGCCTCATCCTTATTTACAGATTATTCCTGGTGTGTACATGCTTACCGATGCCGTCAGGGACTTTCTTTTGAAGCAGAGGCTTGGGTATGTCGCAACCGCATCGGCCGATGGAACCCCCAACCTGTCGCCCAAGGGGACCATTTTTGTCTGGGATGAGAGCCACCTGGTCTTTGCAAACATCCGCTCCCCCCGGACCATGGCCAATCTGCAGTCCAACCCAAAGCTGGAAATCAACGTGATAGATCCACTGTCCCGCCGGGGATACCGGTTCAGGGGTGTGGGGCAGATCCTGGGAAAAGATGGGCTGTATCGAAGGATCCTGTCCTTTTATCGCGAGCTGGGCATAAAAAGCGGCATTTCGGATATCGTGCTGGTCTCAGTTGATCAAACCGGCGAGGTGACCTCACCGCTCTATGATCTGGGAATGTCCGAGGATCAAATCCGTAAAATCTGGAAGGAAAGGCTGCTGTCTGACTAGGCTGCCTTTTCTCAAGCCTGCGGCATCCTTGCCGCCTACTGGAATGGCCGGCAGTCCGAAAGAAACGCGGCGGTGCCTGGTAGAATCGCACCCCGCCGGCTGCATCCTTGTCATTTGACCCTGCTGGGATCCGGACGCCTGGCCTGGCATCTTTTTGCACCGTCCGCCCGACTGCCATGAAAAACGAAAACCCAGCCCGTCACATCCACAAGAAGAAACCCCCGACCCCGCCTGTCTTGCGGATATGATCAGGACATGCATCACATTCCGTGATTTTTGGCTTTGTAAGACACGTGGATCCCGCACCGGTTTCGGGAGATGGGTGACTCGGCATGCTCGCGTCTTGGCTTTGAATCGATGGTTTTTTGAGTGACATTTCTTACATGCCGGACGGCAGGGCATCCTGTTCCTTACAAACCGTTATTTGAGTGACGGGCAAGGATAGTCCATGCCTGGCCTCGGACGTGTCACGCTTCATACGGGGCGCCTGTCTGGACACGGTTCACTCCTCCTGCTTGTGGCAATACTGGCGCTTTCTGCATATACGCACCTGTGGAA
>CAYGCI010000097.1:0-4995 GCA_964348355.1 uncultured Nitrosopumilaceae archaeon
AATGCTGCCCAGGAAATGTCTGCCTGTCAGTATAAAAAGGACCTGAAGTTGTACCGTATAACCGTGATTCAAAGTCATATCATGTCAGGAACAGTCCGGCCTGATTATATCACAGAGAGCGGGTCTTTCAGTCAATCAACCTATTCCACATTTGCCCAAAGATGTGGATCGAATAGGAACCACCATGCAGTCCAGACCGCGCTTTAAATCCACACAGACAATTTCAAGTCAGATGATCGAGTCATGGGGTCATTCAATCATGGGAGGAATTATAGTTGTTATAATAGTAGATGTCGCTCGTGCAGCAATCAGGAAAATAAAAAGAGGCCGGGAGATATCCAGTCTCAGAAAGTCTTTCAAAGAATTTGAAATTCGCATAAAGCCCACCCTGGAAAATGACAGCAAGTGGTTTCAACATGTTGAATGGTTTGGGAGTTTCCAATCTCAGCTACAGAGTTTCACGTTGGATGTGACGCATTCTGAGAATCTAAGTGCCAATCAACACCGAGAGTTGGTGCGTATGATAGACAAGAGGCTGTACATGTTTGAGTCTCTTTCACATGATCAGACTCCGATGGAAGTCTATGAATCGTTTTTTGATGAACTGAAGAGACTCCGATGGCTCGGCTTGTAGGTCAACGCCATGCTCGACATGGTATTGTCCCTTCCCCCGGCCTGCTGCATGCTCAGTCTGATTTGCCTTGGTTTTTGCAGCGGCCGCACCATTTGGCGCGGTCACATTCTTCTTTGATTCTGTCTTCGCCATTCTCACAGTGATAGTATCTGGAGTTTGCCGATTCCGGCTTGAGCAGCTTCATCATTTCGGTATTAAGATGTCCGCATCTGCTATAATGTATCCGGCTTTTTGATCTTGGTTTTCTGACTATCAGCACGATATCCGTTGGCGGGATCTCGTCAAACTGCTTCCTGCCTGCGATTTCATTCAATCCCATCCACCCCATGCCTTCTGAGACTGCCCGACCCTGTCTGCAGGAATAACACCAATCATCTTCACCATGCCAATTTCATGTTGGCATAAAAACACGCGACTGGCATGATCATGCGCAGGCCGGATGCCTGGATTTTTATGATGCCGCCTCCATTATATCGTGAGTTCGCTCCCTGTGTCCTTGTCGGTTTCGATCAGGATTGCAGGCCCCGCCGGGCATGATGCATGTGCCCGTTTTGCGAAGGCGGGGAGCTTTTTCCTTGTGGGTATAGTTTAGACTGGACAGAATGCCAGATTCGCAACCGGAGATTGGGGGTTCGAATTCCTCCATCCCCTTCCAGGTTCCGTACAAGCAACCGGTCAGGATCAATCGTCTGTATGACAACCTGCGTCCAGAGGGGGATTCGAACCCCCGCCACGTTACATGACCTCCTCATAAGGGAGGCGTCCTACCGGGCTAGACGATCTGGACGTCCTTTATCCTGAATTTCATAATAAGAATCTGCCTTCAGCTGTAACGTCAGACTGAAGGCGGCCTGGCCTGTTATTCCAATCTGCATGAGAGAGGAGAGCTAGCAAGGCCATACTGTGTTGCAAGAAACTGTATTTATCTATTTATCAACAGTCTTCACAGAAGTTCCCCATAAAACGCCTTTAGGCCCGAAACGATTCAAAACGAGCTGCATGCAGATCCGCCTATAGTCGTTTGTACCACCACGAGTAGGCCACATCTGGGAAGACGTGAACCCCGCTCTGGTTCACATCTGATACAAAACGACACGCAGACAGCAGAGGGCGACTGGGACGCCTACGATATCCATACCGCTATTTTTTATTTCACAGCCAAGAGAGATGCGCAAGTATTTGATCCGCTCACAGTTTTGTCAGACTGGCACAAGCCAGGGCACGCTTCGCTCGGCTACGAGTATGCCATTTCAGCATCCTGGGTTTTTTCGCCTGGTTCAGGGCATGCCAAATCGGATGCCGTCATGCCAGGCAGAGCACCTGGAATCTGCCCTCTTCCTGCCGGACTTGTTGCGGGAAGCCAGGAGGCCGCAGGCGGATCAGCGCGGATTCCGTTCCGTCTGCCTGCTGGCCAGGCTTGCCAAAGTCGGTGATCATGCCTGCCTTTCATCCGGCATGCCCCCAAGAAACCTCCCCATCTCCCTGCGCATCGACCCGGGTGACGCCTTGTTGATTCTAAGGTGGCCTGCCCACCGGCGTCCGGGATACAGCGTGTCCCACCTGCTGCGCATGCCGTGCCTGCGGCCGACCCCCGGATCGTGGTTCCCAAAGCCGTCCAGGCACATGTTCCATACCGGCCTGTAATGGTCCAGCAGAAAGCTCTCCGACTGGGTTATCCATACCGGTACGACTGCCATATGCCTGCATGCAAAGTCGGCAACGTCAAGGCCTACTGCTGCCTCTATGGACTTGCAATGCTCTGACAGCCTTCTCTGCAGCGTCCCTGTCGCATCCTGCCTTGGAGAGCCGGCTCCCTTGCGCGTGCCCTGCGGGGCCGCCTTGCCGGTGTATATCGGCCTGCCGCCCAGCTTCCCGTACTCTGAGTCCCCGCCGGAATAGTACAGCGCGTATATTCCGGATCCGTAGACCTTTCTGATGCCTCCAAGCGGAACCTTTGGCCTCCTCTCAAAGTTGTATACGAGTCCTGTCATGAGGTTCTCGTAGGTGAGCGGATCGTATTCCCGTGATCTCACGTCTTTCTCATCTCCACTACCGACTCGTACAATCGCCCGCTGCCTGCGGCCGCCCTTACCGAGGAGCCCACTATGCTGCTTCCCGTCCTGACATGGCGCGGCGTGTGGATTCCTATCGTCTCCATCCCTGCATCCTCTGATATTGACGCCAGGAACCTGTCCGTCGGGACGTCGACCCCCTGCAGTATGCTGTTGCCTATGACTATGATCGCCGTGCCGCCCCTCCTGAGACACCGCCGGGCCGCCCTTGCAAACCTCAGGCAGTCGTTAAGGTACAGCGCTGCATAGTTTGCCCATCCCCGGCCCCCGTATGCGCCGCGGTCCGGGTGTTTAGACCCTATTCTTTCAAGCGTGCCGCGTATGTCCGGATCGCTGATGGACGCGTCCAGATCCACCGCGTCCATGTACCTGGCATTCTGCCAGTAGGTCCCAAAGTTCATCGCCTCCGCCCGCCTCGTCTCGGATGCCGACGCGCACAGCCCCAGCCAGTACATGTGCGGCCTGGTATTGCGGATATAGTGGTAGTTGTTGAGGTACGGCGGGGACGTTACTATGAGATCCACGCTGCTGTTGCCTATGGCCCCGCCCCCCTCCAGAAACGACTCTTCTGAGACGGTTCCCGGCCCGCGCCGGCTGCGGCCACCTGCACGCGAGGCCGCGTACCAGTCCATGTCATCTGCCATGAGGTTTACCTTGGCTGCCACGGCGCCGGCGACGTCAAAGTCGGCCACATCCGGGCGCCCGGCTGCCGCCCTGCGCCCCAGGCTGGGCTCGTATGAGTAGTTTGAAAACCCCACCATCAGGGAGGCAAATGCCAGCCTGAACGCGTCGGCCACCTGCCGCCCCTCCTGCATCCCTATAAAGTCCATCACCTGCAGCGCCTTTCTTTCCACCGGCGGGCTGTAAAACGGCGACCTTGTCCTGAATCCCTCCGGCGGCCGCGACACGGGCGCGCCTGCAGAATCCATAAAGCGCACGAATTCTGCGGCCGTCCTGCGCAGCAGATCGGTATCCGTCATGTATGATTTGAGCTTGACGGCAGAGACGAGCCGCGCGTACGGGTTGATCTCGAATCCAGCCGTCCTGCATCCGGCAAGGTCGGCCTCCACCAGCGTCGTGCCCACCCCTGCAAAGGGGTCAAGTACGGTATCGGCATCCCCTGCAAACCTGGAGATTGCATCTGCTGCAAAGTGCTTGGAGAATCCTGCCACCCATCCGGTCCAGCGATGCACCGGCTCGTCCCTGTTGGCGGCAAAGGCGGGATCGCAGAATCCTGCAGTACCGTGCACCTGTCCTGCCGCAAGCCTGGCCCCCATGCCATGTACTGGCGCGCTGTGCTTAAAATCCTTTCAGTGGAATGACTGCAATGTAGCCCGTTGTTTCATGCAATGTGTGACTGCGGCATCCAATGCCTTGTTGATTGGGATTCAAGGATGGAATTCAGTGTGTGATGCCGTGCCCTTGGCACTGCCTGGCGGGGATCCTGCGAGCCGTTCCCCGCTTAAATGTAAGGGCGCATCATGTCTGCATTGTACCTTGGAAGGCTTGTCACAATGGCCCGCACCGTCCGCTGCAAGGCAGACCGCGGCTGGAGACCATCCGTTGGCAGGTATCACCCACTGACAGTGATAATGCTTCTAATCGCGGCCTTGTATTTGGCACTCCTCTCGTCCCTTGGCCTTGTCGGGGAACCTGCCGATGAAAGGTACCTGATGGCCGCAAGCTACGGGATGGTCATTTCCCTCACTCTGTCAGTCAACAGCAGTTCCAGACCCACTGCCGCACCGCCGGCATATGCTTCTACGTAATGCCCGTCAATCCCATTAACCTGGCATACGGACGCAATGAAACTGGTCAGCCTCCTCTTGCCACCGGTGTATCGTAGTGGGGAATAGTAGGGAGAGCCAGATGACATTTAGTCTGTGTAACATCATGTCCCATTTAAAGCGCCTAGAGATCTAGAAAGTGCTTGCCTGGATTGTCCAAAAAAAAAATCCGCAAAATGCTGCCAAGTAAAATACGCCAAAATCCAAGTAGAAACGAAAGTGGAGCAGGAAGACGGCACCTCAAATTGTGTCCGCCTGCAAGATCGGCTGGTGAGTATGTCTTTCCAATTGTAGATGCAATTGTTATACATTCCTGCCAGGCCACAAGCCGTTTTTGAAACTTCTTTCCTGAACCATCCGTGATGAAATCCCCCGAGCTCAAACCCACTTCAACGCTACTTTATGCCGACTTTCGAGATCCTGCCGATGATGTCTGTCAGCTCCGACTCAAACTCCCTTGAGACGTCCCCCGCGCCGCTTGTCGCGTGGCATGCCTCGTGAA
>CAYGCI010000098.1:0-4964 GCA_964348355.1 uncultured Nitrosopumilaceae archaeon
GTCTTTGACACGCAGGCCACCGCACAGGTCGCAGTCGAATCGCTGACAAAGGCAGCCTCCACGATTTCGGCAGACGAGGCAAAAAGGCTGCTGGTCAGAAGCGACAACGGCACACAGTATACGAGCCGCGAATTCAAGGAGAACATGAAGGCGCTCGGGGTAAGGTGTGAGTACATCTGGCACAACACGCCCGAGCAGAACGGCCATGTCGAGTCCTTCCACAAGACCCTCAAAAAGGAGTACGTCTGGCCGCATGACTTTGCCAGGTTCTAGGATGCCGAGGCCGTCCTGGCAGAGGCGTTTGCGGACTACAACCAGGACAGGATCCACTCGGTGCCGGGATACCTGACGCCGGACGAGTTTGTCCGGAAAGCCCGGAAAATACCGGAGGCATGTCAAAAATGAGCGATCAGGGTGTGCGTAAAATACCGCCAAAATCATTCCTACTTACAGGGGTCCACTCCAGAGTTTGCGCCTAGCTGCTTAATGGAGGGTGATCTCATGCCGCGTTTGAGCATATGTGCTCGTACCGCATCTGCTTGTGCAGTCCGGATCTTGCAGGCAGGCGGCCCGTGACTCCATCGGCATTTATGATCCTGCATGCCGTGTGGCGGCCTGTCTGCTGTCCTCGCGCGCGAGGCCGGACACGCCGCGCCTGACGGCATCCGGGCATGTGCGTCGGGGACCTCCCTAGTACCATCTGCTCGCATCGCTGCGGGGACTTTCCGGCGCTGTGGCGGGGCCGTGCCGGAGCTGCAGGACCGGGCCAAACAGGCGGGATCCTGCAAAAAGGACCGCGGATCCCGGAAAAGCTAGTCGGGGGTCTTTACCGTCAACTCTTGGCCGTTTCCGATATCGAGCGTGACGGTTCTTGCATTCGGATATGCCCTGACATGATCGGCGAACCTGCTCATCTCCTCCCGATACTTTTCCGGATACAGCATGTTGTCGGCTCCGATGATCCCGTTTACGTCTAGCATCGGAAAGGCCAGATCAAAGTAGTTTTTGCAGTTTTCCTTGTCTGCATCAATGAAGACAAAGTCAAACCTCGCACCGGACTGCCCTATTTCATGCAGCACGTCTAGCGCAGTCCCGTGGATCGCAGTAATGATCTCTGAGACTCCGGCCTCCTCAAAGTTCCTTTTTGCCCTCTTGATTTTAGACGGGTTTTGCTCTATTGAAATGATCTCCCCCGCATTCTCCAAAACCGCATCTGCAAACCATAGCGTAGAGTATCCCGCAGACATGCCGATCTCCAGCACCCGTCTAGTCCCAGACGTTCTCAGCAGGATATTGTAAAACAGGCCCGTATCCCTTGTAATTGCCAGCATCCTGTCCTCGGGGGCGACGTCGACCCTTCGCGACCTTTCCAATGCTGATCGCTCCTCCAGTCTTTTTAGAACCCTGGCAATCTGCGATCCCACGAAAACGGCTGCGTCCCGGCACTATATTATGATTTTACGCCCTGAAAATGCCTAATTCAATTATATTTGACCACCAGGAATTTCGAGCAGTGAGCAACACGGAAGTCGACATGATCAGAATAGTCGAGGACATCATTGGCCTGGATCCGCAGATGAGGTTTGCCGCAATCATAGATGAGCGGGGAGGCATCGTGGAGGCCATAATGAAGAGCGGAAAGAACTCGCTAAAGTCCCAGCAGGAGGAGGCGCACTTTTGCCAGCAGGTTGCCGAAAGGAGAAAAATGAGGAGAAGGTTTGACGCGACGCTGGGAAGGGTCCGCTATGTCCACGTTGAGCGCGAAAAACTGACCCAGATTGCGATTTATCCAAAGAACCACACCGTTTACTTTACGATGGAGCCGGAGCTGGCAATAGAGGAGAAGCTGATGATAATAACCAAAGTCAAGAAAATCACCTCCGGGCTCTAGCCCGGTGTACGGTGAAATGACAGGCCGAGTCCAGGTGAGGGACAACTTCCCAAGGCATCCGTAAAGCAAAGCCCGGATCTGCAGGCGGCCTCATTTGAACTGCTTCTAACCCGGGATGATCTGACGCGGTACTTTTGGGAAGACTGGAAAGATGCGTCTGATTTTTATACCGTCGTGCCGCCTGCTGTATGATGGATGACAAAATCAAGATCCTAGTTGATGAGACCAGCGATGGAATGGATCTGGCGCTGCAAAGGGCCGGCTACTATGCCGAGAGCGTAAAAAAACTAAAGGTTAAGGATGAAAAGCTGGCACATGACTACAACGTCATGGAGTATGCCAGGAAAAACGACATGGTGCTTATCACAAAGGACAAGGAGCACGGAGAGGCATGCCATGACAACGGCATAAAGTGCATCTTGCTAAGCGACGACCTGATTTTTGAGCGGGTAATCCTCCCAGAGCTTGCAAAATTAAGCTCCTGATCATGTTTTTATCTGGCACATCCCTTGGACAGTCGTGGAGGGATGCGACAGGCGTGTACGCGCCTACAAAAACGGCAAGACCATGGAGCAGTGCAGGGAGCTTGCAGAAAAAATGAACCTGGAATTCCAGGAAATCATTGCCAGAAACGGGACGGTGTCGTGGACTGAGATTCTGGAGCGCGTGGATCACGACGAGCTGGTGTACAAGCTGTCCCTCAAATACCTCCGGCGCGACGGCTTTGACATCGGAGACTACAAAACTCCGGAGGTAAGGCCTACTCCGGACTGACCCTGCAGCTGCCGTCTGCGTTTTGCAGCCTTTTGGCAATTATGAACGGGGTTGCAAGCAAGACCGGGATCGTGACTGCGATGAACGCAGTCTGAAGCTGGGCTATCACGAATGCGGCCCCCAGTCCGGTGACGGTCCCCAGAAACAGTGACAGGAACGTCCCCGCACACGTGGGGCATGCTATGAACAGGCCCGTGGCCGCGCCTATCGCCCCCATGCTCCTGCTTTTTCTCGACAGCGAGATGGCAACAACGGCCAGTGCCATGTTTAGCGCTACAAGATATGACACCGCAATCTGCAGCAGCAGGTTGATTGGAACGATCTGCAGTCCGACGTGCTCTGTCAGGTATATGATGACTGTCGGCATGTATCCGGGCTCGCCACAGCACGGCGCCACGAATCCCGACGGGATCTGCGCGCCGTATGCCTCTGAGAATACGACCTCGGGCTGGTAGACCAGGGTTCCAGATGACAGCGAGAAGAATGTTCCGTATACTGCAAATGTTGCAGCCCAGATTTTCCTGCTCCTGGGATTCCATGTCGCCAGCGCGATGGTTGCAGTCAGACCTCTGTGATTCTCGGTGATTTTTTGCCTGTGGTGTATATACATCCCATACGCGACTGCCCCCAGCGCCAGGAAAAACAGGACGTAAAACGCGTATGCGATTCTCATTATGGCCTCAATGGATTCCGGGGTCAGGAGCGCTGGATCCTGATATCTTGAATACATTACAAACAGTGCCGCTATGGCGGCGAGCCCCACGACGACTAGCGGCATTCCCGCCTGCCGGGGCTTTGTCCCCTCTTCTGCCATTGCCTGAAAATCCCCCGGTATTGAATTAAACTGTATCTGCAGTCTTCCCAGAAGTAACCGAGTCGTGGCGGTGCAGGAGGCTACATGCGGATCTGCAGGCAGCCTTGCTTGAACTGTTTCGGGTTTCGAGCCGTTTTATGTGGAACTTCTGGGAAGGCTGTTCGCTTACTTTCCAGTGCTTTCTCTGATCCGTCAGCTTGTAATTTTTTAAAACGATCTGCTGACCGATCACATCCGTGTTCTTTTCTACATTGGAGTTGTCGAATCGCGTAAATGCCCTTTTCTTGGATCTTACTCGGGCGTTTTTTGCGTTGCGCGTTTTTCATTATCGCCTGTCTGCGCTTTCTGTCAGATATTTGTCAACGTCCATTGCAGCCATGCAGCCGTATCCTGCCGCAGTGACTGCCTGTCTGTAGCTTCTGTCATGAACGTCACCTGCAGCAAAAACTCCCTCGACGTTGGCATGCGTTTTATTTTTCAGGACTACGTATCCTTCCTCGTCCAAATCAATCTGATTTTTGAATAACTTTGTGTTTGGCTCATGCCCAATTGCCACAAACAGCCCTCCTGCATCTAGAGTTGACTCCTCATCTGTCTTTAGATTCCTCAAAACCGCCTGCTGCATCTTCTGATCACCCCTGATGTAGGTTACGGCTGAATCCCAATGGAATTTTATCTTTGGATTGCTTAGCGCTCGCTCCTGCATGACTTTGCTTGCGCGGAGCTCATTTCTTCTGTGAACCAAGTGAACTGTGGTTGCAAATTTAGTAAGAAACGTTGCTTCTTCAACAGCAGAGTCTCCTCCGCCAACCACAACCAGTTCTTGATTCCTAAAGAATGGCCCATCGCATGTCGCGCAATATGACACCCCCTTTCCACCAAACCTCGCCTCGCCTTCCAATCCCAACTTTCGGGGATTTGCACCCGTTGCGATGATGACTGCCTTTCCCTCGTACTCTTCAGACGCGGTCAGGACTTTGAGTGGCTTTCTTCTAAAATCAACATCTACGGCTTCGTCGTCCACAATCGTCGTGCCCATCCTCTGGCATTGTTTTCTCATATCGATCATCAGGTCTGGACCCATGATCCCATTTTCAAATCCCGGATAGTTTTCAACTTCTGTGGTATTGACTAGTTGCCCCCCGGGCAAGACTCCGGCTAAAATCAGGGTGTCATACCCAGCTCTAGAGCAATAAATCCCGGCAGTGTATCCTGACGGGCCTGCCCCGATGATTACTACGTCAAATTTTGTTTTCTTCTTGTCTGGCATTTTTGGGCCATCGTCATTTGTTTCAAGGACTGCCGCCCCTGCATCTGCCGCCATCATGATATCTCATTCATGACTATCCAATAATTTAAGTTAATATCCCGCTGATCATTCGTTTTTCATTCTCATTAGAATCTGATCACAAATTTTTCTCATCTCTGAATCCGATCCTGCGCTAGAAATCTTTACAATGTCTGATGTCGTGAATGAGATATCAT
>CAYGCI010000099.1:0-4864 GCA_964348355.1 uncultured Nitrosopumilaceae archaeon
AAAGCCCCCCGATCCGGGCTAGGGCAGGCCGGGGTCACAATCGGAACTACTGAAATTCAGTCTTCCCAAGCGCATCCTGCCCATAGTGGTGTAGGCGGTGATATGCAGATCTGCATGCACCTAACCTGAATTGTTTCGAGCTTATGGCCGTTTTACGGGATGCTTCTGGAAAGGCTGCTGAGGGATCCCTCGATGAGATCATCTTTGGCTATGGTTTTTGGTGTTTTTATTCACTCAGTCTTCCCAGAAGTAACCCAGAAAACGGCCCCGGATTTGAAACAAATCAAATTATAATGCCTGCAGATTCGCCCGCCGCCATCTGCACAGTTATGAATCACGTACTTCTGGGAAGACTGTCACTGAAAAAAGTGTCACTAATGTTGCCCATTTCTTGTAACAGGTCGGGCTCAAGCTGCTCCTGATTTTAGGCACGAATCCACACGAGAGATCCCCCCAAGGTGGTAAAATTCACGCCTAGACTTCCAGAGCCCGACCTGTTACCATTTCTTCTGGCCCATCATGCAGCTTGAGACTCTAAAGACCACAAGAAGGTTCGGCAAGGCGCAGCTGCAAGCTTTGAACAGTGAAAGCGGACTAGTCCCAAAATTCAAGGCCCTAGACGATGAGCTGGCCGGGCAGGCCATGCAAAAGGCGCTAGAATGGTAACAGCTCGGGCTCTGGAAGTTCAGGCACGAATTTTGCCATCAAAGAAGGCCGATCAAACAGAATTTGTGCCTGAAATTGTAAATCACTTCCGAAGCCCGAGCTGTTACCTAGAATGACCAATCCCAGTTCGGGAGTCGTTGCACTGACTGCACACGGCATTCTGACTTGATGCCTGACTGGGGAGTCCGATTTTCACAGGTTCAAAACGGCGAGACCCATCACAAACTGCAGGCTGCATGAAGCGTTGCATGCGCAAGGAGTGCCGCAAAAATAATCCAAGCAGCGTGCACGCCTTCCGCCACTGGGACTTTCTGCAAATTGATGCCGGATCATCCCTTCATTCCGTATCCTACCAGTACGGAATAGCATCCCAGGCCACACTCCTCGCACCTCGGCTTCATGGAGCCGTCCTCTGCGCTTCCGATACAGCAGGGACGTTTCTCCCTTCCCATGTGATCAACTGACAGGATGGCCCATGTGGGGCAGTCAATTGGAACCGTCCCGCTTCCCCCCCAGTTCTTCTTCATTAGCTCCAGCTGGCTCTTGGGGTTGATTACGTATCCCTTGTGCTCTTTCTCTGACATTCGAATCAGCTCGTCTACCAGCTCGGTTCTTTGCTCACCAAATGGCATCCACAGGGGATCCCCCTTCATAAATGGCGTGTGAAACTGAAAGCCGATTTTGTTCGAGTAGGGCTTCCAGTCC
This sequence comes from uncultured Nitrosopumilaceae archaeon, assembly GCA_964348355.1. GTDB lineage: Archaea > Thermoproteota > Nitrososphaeria > Nitrososphaerales > Nitrosopumilaceae > JAWVZS01. Next base: position 1,372 of record CAYGCI010000099.1, read on the forward strand.
TCGATGACCCGGCCTACCGTCTTGTAGTTTTGCGAGTTGATCGTCATCGTAATCCAAATGTCCTTGTAGGCCTTGTCCCCGTTATCCCTGACATAGTCTAGTACGTTTTTTCTTGTTTTTGCCCATGCGCCGTCCCCCCTGATCCTGTTGTGCGTCCTTTCGTCCCCGTCGATTGATATCCAGTAAAAGTAAATGTCCCTGAGGCGGGGTATCGGAAATGTGCCGTTTGTGACAACTGAAACCCTCTTTGGAAACTCCCTTACGAACAGCTCCACCACGTCCCGGCGCATCATCGGCTCCCCGCCCACGAGCGTGATGATAAAGACGTGGTTTTTTTTGAACTTGCTTTCGATGACGTCCCTCCACTGCTCTACAGTCAGATCCTCATTCTCCTGCCGATTCAGCCACCAGTAGCAGTGCTCGCAGTGTAGGTTGCACACGTTGATGATGTCTGCTGACCCGTACAGCGGGCTTTTTTTGTTGAAAAGCCGGTACCCAGCAAACTTTGCCATGATGTGAAAATAACACGGAGCCTCCCGGAGAATCTGCCTGAACCCCCTACCCATGATCTCCATTTTAACCAGCAATGCTTGGGTGATCTTCTACTTAAGATTTAAACGGGAGATCAGGCCAGTCGTGCGCACGCCCCTCCTCTGATCTGCAATGCTGTGGCGAAAAACACAAGCTCGTGAAATCCTAGGCCGGGTTCCAGAGGTGCCGTGACATCTTGATCTTCACGAACCTTTGTTTCACACGAATCCTGGGGAGGGGCAGGGCAGGCTGGAAACGCCGTGCTGCACCGCCTGAATCCGGACTCTACAGGGCAAAATCGACAGGCAATTTTGCCTTGCATCGCAAGAAGGCCAGGTCCGGGATGGGATCTGACTGGCATCTGCCGCTTGCGCCTGTTCCACTGCCGCTTCCGCCTCCGGCACGGGTTCTGTACATCACAACGAAGCCACCGGCGCGCCCGTGCTCCCGCCGCGGCCGGCGTGCAAAGACCGGCAAGCATGCAGCGCAATCAGGACGGAACCCAGCCGGCCTGCCTCCATCCGTCTGGCTTGCAGCAGATGCGCCTTTGGGCCGGCTTATCCGAACCACTGCTCAAGCGTCTGGCTCTTTTTCTCGATTGCCTTTTTGAGGCGGTTCAGGGATGCGGCCACCCTGTCTGCGGAAAACTCCCTTTCATTGACCAGATAGTCGGAGATCCCGCCGTAATCGACCTTGCCAAAGACTATCTCGTCAACCTCACTGACCTCCGGCTCTAGGAAGATCTTCCTTATCTGCTCATAGTCGATTTCGGACAGCTTTTCCTGTATGGACGGTATGTCCTCCAGTCTCTTGTGCTCCCTGATCAGCTTCAGCGCAGTCTTTGGGCCCACCCTCTCGAACCCGTCCGGGTTAAAGTCGGTCCCGATCAGTATCCCGACATCTACAAGCTGCTCGTGTGTCAGCTTTAACTCGTCGAGGCATTTCTGCGTCTCGATGAGCTCCGGCTCGACCTCTACGTACGAGTTCCGGTTTGGAACCTTCCGCCTTCCGCTGTTTGTAAAGTTCCTGACGAGCTTTTTTGCGCCAAACAAGATCGAGTCAAAGTCCTGGCTTGCCGCCGCATGTGCCTGGTTTGCGTTTGTCATGTATGCCGCCATGGCCTCCCCCTCCGAGGGAGCATCAATGCACGGAATTCCAAAGAGTCCCAGCAGCTTCTTAGAGTCCCCCACCATGCCGTCCTTCATTGCGGTAGTCTGCTGCGCATACTTTCGCGCGTCATCCGCCCTCCCCTCGGTGAGCGCCTTTTCGTATTTCACGGTGGCGTCCTTTTTGATCTGCCTCCTCCTTTCAACCTCTGCGGATTTTAGCGACGGCGACTTTCCATCAAAGACGTAGACCGGCCTTATCCCGATTGACAAAAAGTTGATGTTCCTGTACAACAGTCCGCTGAGGTGGCTGGTAATCCTGCCCTGCGAGTCCGACAGGTTCATCCCGTCCGGCCCCCTGATGATTGCCAGGAACTGGTAGATTGCATTGTATGCGTCTATTGCCACCACCCTGGTCGCAAAGGACTCCAGCCTTGTTCTTTCCCGTATGACCAGCGGTTTCAGATCTAACCCCAATTTACCATCCTCCGTTCAATCCTGCTTTTTGTATTGCGGTGATTTTCTATATTAAGGGCGGCTTTGCTACTCTCCTTGCCAGGTTAGCCAAGTGGTAAGGCGGCCGTCTCGAAAACGGCTACGCGCAAGCGTACAGGGGTTCGAATCCCTTACCTGGCGCTGAACCCTTCGCGTATGATCCCGGATGCCGCGATGGCCCCGCCGGACTCGATTTGCAGCATGGTGTGCCAAAACCATGATCCGTTTTTTGACGTGCGCGCTATGGGGCGTATCTTGCCATGCCGTCGTCGGTCAGGGCGTATGCCCTTCCAAGCGTGCTGTCCTTGACGTAATCGTACATGGACGGTATGCCCTTTCTCTTTCTAGTGTTGCGTGTCGGGGTGCTGAGGTTGGCGTAGCCTGTAAATATCAGCACCTGCGGGACGTTTTCTGTAAGAAGATCCAGTATGAGCGGCCCGAACTTTAGGCCCCAGCGTCCAAAGCCGTTTATTATTAGCGGCAGGTTGATCCTGTATCTTTTGATCATTGCCACCAGCAGTGCATAGTACGCCACGGTGGACTCTGCATCCGAGAGCGACTTTGGAATCATGATGTGGCCGTCCTCCATCTTTAGAAAATCAAGCCCGCCGCGCTTGTGCTCCTGGATTATCTTGTTAAACATGTCGTTTGCATCCTTGGAAATCTCTGAAAACTCGCCCGTAAACTTCATCCCTACAAAATAATCAAGCAGCTCGTGATAGTCCAGATCTTCTTCCACAAACATGAATCTTGGATCGTATCTCCTCTCATCAACCAGGTCGACCTCCATTCTTCCATCACGGCCGTACATAAAGTACTCCTGCAGCTTGTAGTACAGCGTCTGTCCCATGCTGGTATCGTCCAGTATGATGTTGATGTTTTTTACGTCATCCGTGGACAGCTCGAACTCGTATTTTTCATAAATGTTCCTGATCTTCTTGATTTTCAACCGCTTCCACCTCGAAGTATGACACGCCCAAGCCCCGCCGTCTCAGACGGCGCACGTGTCTGCCCGGATCCTGCCTTGCGTGCTGGGATCCTTGGATTCCTGGGCATTTCACGGCTGCAGAGCCGTCCCCGGAACTCTCCGGTCGCCATAGCCGCCCCCCGGGGTTGCATCCGTTGCAGCCGGCCCGGGCATGGCACGCCTGGCACCCTGCGTGGCCCGACTCGTACCTGCCGCGCTAGGCGGTCTGCCGGCGCGGCGCCTCCCACACGCCCCATGTAAAAGCGCTTTCCCTCCAACAATATTGTGCATGTCGCATGCTTGCTATTTTTATCCTTTGGAGCAACTAGGACAGAAAATGTATGTGGTCACGTCTCCTTACGAGCTAGGCACGAAAACCACAGTCATGCACCTA
>CAYGCI010000100.1:0-4722 GCA_964348355.1 uncultured Nitrosopumilaceae archaeon
ATGTAGACAAGTTTTTGATATATGGACCTGCAGATAAAGAAATCAGGAAGAAAATTGTATCGCAGATATCAGACAGGTTTGACGTAGATCTTTCAAAAACAGCCCCAATCGAATAGCTTGCCAGAAATTTGGTTTTCTTAACCTTCGCGGCGGGCAGGCACGCCGCCGGGCCCGCCCGCGCCAAGGACAGGCTCGGTGATTCGTGCCACGCCTGCAGATCCACGCGCCGCCACAGGCAGTGCACGCATAAAGGCCGTACCCGCTTGAAAGAATTTATTCCAGACGGGTTGCTAGGCATTGATGTCCCGGTCCAGTGTTGACTTTGAAAAGGCGTGCAGCGAGATTACGCAGAACCTGCTCCGGGCTGAAAACCCCTCAAAAAGTGCAGTCAGGGCCGAAATCAAGAGGGTCTGCTCCAAGTATTCGCTTGGGAGAATCCCAAAAAACCACGAGGTTCTGGCCAGTGCCTCAGGGGGGGATTTTGAAAGACTAAAGACGGTCCTCCTAAAAAAGCCCGTAAAGACGGCATCTGGTGTGGCAGTCGTGGCACTGATGCCAAAGCCATACGCATGCCCGCATGGAAGGTGCACATACTGCCCGGGCGGGGTGGAGTTCAACACCCCGAACAGCTATACGGGTAGGGAGCCCTCGACGGTCAATGCCATCGAGAACCGGTACGATCCAAAGGCGCAGATTACGTCAAAGATAGACAAGCTGGTCGCGTACGGGCACGATCCCTCAAAACTGGAGCTGGTCATAGTGGGCGGCACGTTTTTGTTCATGCCAAGAAACTATAGGGCCGGGTTCATCAAGTCGTGCTACGATGCGCTAAACGGGTTTGGCTCTGAAACGCTGGAGGATGCAAAGGCGGCAAACGAGCATGCAGAGATCCGAAACGTGGGACTCACCCTGGAAACAAAGCCGGACTATTGCAGGGCGGAGCACGTGGATGACATGCTAGAGTACGGGGTGACCAGGGTGGAGATCGGGGTGCAGAGCCTGCAGGAGAGGGTCTATGACATCGTAAACAGGGGGCATGACTTTGACGACGTCGTAGAGTCGTTCCAGGTCTCAAAGGATGCCGGATACAAGATCGTGGCACATATGATGCCGGGGCTGCCAACGATGTCCCCGCAGCAGGACATTGACGACTTTGAGAGGCTGTTTGGGGATCCCCTGCTAAAGCCAGACATGCTCAAGATCTACCCGTCGCTGGTCTTAGCCGACACGCCGATGTATGACGACTACAAGTCAGGCGACTATAGGCCGTACTCAGACGAAGACATGATCCGGGTTCTGACCGAGGTGAAGAAGATGACGCCCCGCTGGGTCAGGATCATGAGGGTTCAAAGGGAGATCTCCCCGGACGAGATTCTGGCAGGGCCCAGGTCGGGAAACCTGAGGCAGACGGTCCACAAGAGCCTGCACAGGGAGGGCCTCTCGTGCAGGTGCATCAGGTGCAGAGAGGCGGGCCTGACAGGGGGGGAGACCAGTCCCGACGAGCTGAAGATGAACAGGATAGACTACGAGTCGTCCGGCGGAGAGGAGGTCTTTTTGTCGTATGACGACGCAGGGGACAGAATATACGGGTTTTTGAGACTGAGAAGGCCCAGCCAGGGGGCGCACAGGGACGAGGTAACAGAAGGGTCAACCATAGTCAGGGAGCTGCACGTGTACGGAAGGTCGCTTCAGCTTGGCCGGCGGGACAGGGACGGCATACAGCATGCCGGCCTGGGCAGGAGACTGATGGGGGAGGCCGAAAGGATATCAAGGGAGGAGATGGATGCAAAAAAAATCCTCGTAATCAGCGCGGTCGGAACAAGGGAGTACTATCGGAGGCTTGGATACGCGCTGGAAGGCCCATATATGGCCAAGGGCCTGGAGTAGGGGGGATGTCGGGCCAGGAGACTATCGGAAGGGGCACCTGGATAGACAAGCTGGCCCACGAGATGGTACAGCGCGAGAAGGGCCTCGGAAGAAGCCTGGATCTGCTAAGGGTCGAGAGCGGGCTTGGGGCGTCGGGGATTCCGCACATCGGGAGCCTGGGCGATGCAGTCAGGGCGTTCGGGGTAAAGCTTGCACTGGAGGACATGGGATACAGGTCGGAGCTGATCGCGTACTCGGATGACCTGGACGGCCTAAGGAAGATACCGGAGGGGTTTCCCGACTCGCTGGAGGAGCACATTGCAAGGCCGGTCTCGATGATTCCTGACCCACACGGGTGTCACGACTCGTACGGCATGCACATGAGCAGCCTGCTTTTGGAGGGACTGGACAGGATCGGAGTCAAGTACAGGTTTCAGAGGGCCCTTGACACGTACAGGCAGGGCCTGCTCAAGGATCAGATCCACGAAATCCTGGCAAGCAGGGTGAGGATCGGGGATCAAATCTCGGAGATGGTAGGACAGGAAAAATACCGGAGATACCTGCCGTACTATCCGGTATGTGCAGGCTGCGCAAGGCTCTACACTGCGCAGGCCCACGACTATATCGAAGACGAGAGGGTTGTAAGGTACCGGTGCCGCGATACCGAGATAGGCTCAAGGGTCGTCAGGGGCTGCGGCCACGATGGAGAGGCGGACATTACAAGGGATCTGGGAAAGCTGGCATGGAAGGTGGAGTTTGCGGCAAGGTGGAAGGCCTTTGACGTCAGGTTCGAGGCGTATGGAAAGGACATCATGGACTCTGTAAGGGTAAACGACTGGGTCGCAGGCGAGGTCCTGGGATTCCCGCATCCCCACCACGCAAGGTACGAGATGTTCCTGGACAAGGGGGGCAGGAAGATTTCAAAGTCGTCTGGAAACGTGGTAACCGCGCAAAGGTGGCTCAGATACGGCTCTCCAAAGTCGGTGCTGCTCCTGCTGTACAAGAGAATCACGGGTGCAAGGGAGCTGGGGTTTGAGGACATTCCCTCGCTGATGGACGAGTACAACGAGCTGGAGGATGTCTACTTTGGACGCATCAGGATCGACAACCGGGCAAGGCTGGCAAGGTCAAGGGGACTGTACGAGTATGTCAACCTGCTAAACCCGCCAGAGTCAGCAGATCCCCACGTAAGCTACAGGCTGCTGACTGAGCTCTCAAAAATCTTCAGGGAGGACAGGGCGTCCAGGGTGATGAAAAGGCTGATCGACTACGGGGCAGTGAGGGAGGAAAGCCGGCATGTCATGGGACTGATTGAGCTTGCCGGAAACTATGCAGACGACTTTGGGGACGAGAGACCGGAGGTTCAGATCGAGGGTGGCGTAAAGACGGCACTGGGGGAGCTGGCCGAAATCCTTTCTGGCCCCGATGATCCCGAGGACGTGCAGAACTCAATTTACCGGACTGCCAAAGGAAACGGCGTTGCCCCAAGGGATCTTTTCAGGGCGCTTTACCAGATAATCCTCGGAACAGACAGGGGTCCAAAAATCGGTCCGTTCATCTCAGATATGGGGCGCCTGAAGGTGGGACGGATGATCCAGGCCCGCTTGGAGTGACCATGGCGCACGACCAGCACAACAGGGGAAGGAGGAACGGGGGGTTCTTTTTGATACTGCTAGGGGCCCTGATCTTCATAACTGCGCCGATTTACCTGCAGGATAATCCGGAGCTTGGCATGACTGCCATAGTTTTCGGCTTTATAGTGGGGGGGATAGGGTTTTACGTCAAGTTTGTCAAGAACAGGGTAAAGGTCGGATAGTGGTTTTTTTGGGATTGTTCAGCAGGAAAAAGCGGGAGGAGGAGGCCGTCGAGGAGGCAGGCAGGACCGTCGAGGCAGACATGACTGCAGAGGAGGCAGGCACGTCAAGGCAGGACGAGCTTGACGAGAAGCTCAGGGACCTGGAGGAGCGGATCTCCTCAAAGAGTCAGGAGCTTGACTCCCTGGCAGCCAAGCTGGGCCAGGTCAAAAAGGAGTACGACGCGGCAGTCTCAAGCCTGATGTCGATCAGAAAGGAGGTCAACGAGGAGAAAAGCCGCATCGTCTCACTGGAGAGGCAGCAGCGGGTGGCCAGGACGAGGATTGAGGGCCTGCAAAAGCAGTACGTGCAGGAAAAGGCAAAGTTCGGGGACATTGAAAAGGCAAAATCGCAGCTGGGGCAGATCAACGGGGACATCAAGCGCAGCAGGGAGGAGTATGAAAGGGTTCAAAGGAGCATTGCAGACGCGCAGACAAGACTAAACGAGGTCAGCGTGAGGAGGATAGAGGCCGAGGATCGGTACCAGGAGATTATGAAGAGGATCGACGAGGCAGAGGGGGAGCTGGCAGAGAAGACCGGCGGTAAGCCGGCAGAGAGAAAGGTCAGGACCCAGGACGCGCCAAAGAGCGTCGTAGAGGCCGCAAGCGCGGTGGTGGCGTCAATGAAGACAAAGCTGAGCATTGCAGAAAAGGAGCTGGAAACGGTCAGGGGGCTATTGGAAAAAGAGAGGGAGGATCACGAGAGGACAAAAAAGGAGTTGGAAAGGCTGGGCAGCCGGTGATCCGGCCTCCTGTAGGCGCCACACCTATGCATACCTGACGTCCCCGTGCGCCGTGCCGCCGCCCCCGCCCGAGGAGTCCGACAGGTCGCCCTCAAACTCCAGGTGCGCCAGGAGCGCCCCTTCATAGTCTCCCATGCACGCATGATCGCCGGCGGCCAGCACGGCAGCCGCTGCCACATGGCACTCGTGCACGTCTGATATGTAGCCTGCAGGCAGCCGTGCCGAGTATATCATGATATCATCCAGTGCAGTATCCTGCGC
>CAYGCI010000101.1:0-4704 GCA_964348355.1 uncultured Nitrosopumilaceae archaeon
CAAGCGCCACTATGCTGTCCTTTCTTGCAAGCCGGGCATATCGGTAGGATGGAGGGTCAGCTAAGTGAAAAGTACCACAGACGGAACCAACAGGAAGCTAAAGCCGCACTATACAATCATGGCATGTCCTGTACCCCGGCATGGTGATGCCTGCTGCATGTACGGAGAGCATGACGGCTTACCTCAGAGCCCAAGCCCCCCATGATGCCAGATCCAGGGCACTTTTCACTTAGCTGAGGGTATTCCTCCATTCTTATGTGTTGAATATTTGCATTGTCCATCAACTTGCAAATGTCGGACTCTTCCAACAAGATATGACGCGTGCGATATTATAAAAGCACATGCAGCTGATCAGTAGACTTTATGCGTAATCGACCTGAATGAGATGAATTTGTTCCTAATAATCCCGGATCTGAACCGATTACGCATAAAGTCTATTGGACAGCCCTCCCACGTCACGGAGCACACCGCCACACAAAAACTTTGACGAGTTCGTGGATCAATGGAGGCGGGATTTTCCGCAGCACAACATCAACCGCGTCCTGTTTCTGAACACGTATGCGGACAGGATACTGCACCCCGGCACGATATTTGCCAACGAGCTCAACGGCGACCGAGAACTTTTGGGAAGACTGACGCAACAGGATGGCATTTGACTCCCGGAGGAACGGCCGGCAGATCCGGAGGCAGGCATGCCAGGCCGGCACGCATCCGAACCTTACTGCCCATGCCCAGTGAGCGACAGATAGGATGTCAGAAATACAAAGGCCGCATACGAGCCCATGACGAGGGACAATGTGTCATAACTAATAGTGATGCTGCCAGCCGTGATCCTCCCGTACGCCTTTTTCATCATTCCCAATCCATACTCCACACACACAACACCAGCTAAGTGAAATGTGATAAAAAACCAAGTAAAAGCAGAAACTGAGCAAGAAAACGACGCCTTAAATCATGCCCACCAGCAAAGACAAAAACAATAATTCCATCCACATTTCACCTAGCTGTTGCCGGCATTACTGTTATAAACTCCAAATTTTTGGGAATATCATGGGTTATCTGGGAAACCACCTGGCCACGGTCTCGACCGGCGCGTTTGCGGTGGTACTGACCGGCCTGTGGCCGTGGTTTGTCTATGATCTGGGCGCGACAATACTCAACTTTGTATTCATAATGGCGGTGCCGATCACATGGTTTCTGACGCTCATGTGCTGGCTGTCCCAGAAAAGCGCAGACTATGCACACAGGCATGGTGCCGCCCATGCCTCCGGCGTGGAAAAAAAAAACTTGAACGGCAGCACGCAGCAGGAGCTGGTCTACAGCCCCGAGGGGGGACAGGCCACCCCGGGGGAGCTGAGGGAGGCCAAGACCGAGCTGGCCGACGAGCTGGACTCCCTGCGCAGTACGGTAAAGATCCAGGACAGTGAAATCGAGAGGCTAAAGCAGGAGATTGCAAACCTTGAGACCCTCGTGCAGATCGAGTCGCTAAAGACCGAGCTTGCAAACCTCAAGATGCTCGCATCAAAGAAATAGTCAGTCCCTGCAGTGCCCGCACCCCGCCGTCTCGTGTCTCTCCCTGCATCCGGGACAGCTTACCGCCCCGCCGTAGTGGCACTTGCACGGGCAGAGCTCCGTCGGATCCATGGATGATTCCTGCGTCATCTTAATATCTGTCTTCTCAAGTGTCTAAATCATGCAAACAGTCCGGAGCAAGTCTTTTAACCCGTCTAGGGGGCGTATGTCACATTGAACAAGACCATCCTCTCCCTTGCCGTCGTATCTGCATCGCTCCTCATGATGCTGGGATCCGGCGCCGAGACGCGGGCAGACGGGATAACCCCGGTCGGCCCCAACGTCGGAATTGAAAGATCCACAATCGAGTTCAGCGTGCCCGAGGACAACTCGCTGCCCTGGGCATTCGTGGAGGGCAGCATATCGAACCCGGCCCCCGACTATCCCGTAATCATCCAGATCTATGACGCGGACGGAACAGTCCCCGGAAACGACGTCGGCGCGGTCCACTTTGCACAGGCCGACGTAAATCCCGACGGCAGTTTTGAATACAGGTTCCGGGTGTTAAACGTGGTCGACGGCTCCCAGATCGACGTCTTTGAGGGCAGCTATGTCGTAAAAATCTTCAAGTTTGTACAGCTGGACGAGGGTCTCAGCGCAGCCTAGATGCCAGCCCTATCGTCTCATCGACCAGCTCCCTCAGCCTGGCCCTTGCGTCCTCGTCTGATACCCGGCCGTCCTGTATGGCATCTGCAGTCATAAAGACCGCCTTGGGGTTGGTTATGACCCTAAAGTATGACATCAGCTGCACGACCATCGTCTGGACGTCCACAAAGCTGATCTGCCCCGAGGCCAGGATCGCAACCCCGGCAGTCTTGCCTGCGGTCTTTTTATAGTCGACATACTCGAAGAGGTTCTTCAGCGCAGAGCTGAAAAACGAGTTGTAGACCGGCGTGCCTACAAGCCAGACGTCCGCATCCGTGATGTCGGCTGCCGCCTTTCTCGTGGCGTCGTTGTACTGCTCGCCGGGGCCCCTGTAGCACTCGATGTCGGCTGCGGCCGGGTTGATCAGGACGACCTCGTGATCCTTTTGTCCCGTATAGTCGTATACGAAATCCATCATGGCATGCGTCTTGCCAGCCCTTCTCGGGCTTGCCGAGATCACCACTATCTTCATGATACCCCTCGGCCGGGTTTCTATTTAAGTTAGGAATACGGGCTTGGAGGGCTTCGATCCCTCGACCTGTAACTTAGGAGGCTACCACGCTATCCATACTTCGCGTCAGATGACTCTGCGCCACAAGCCCAGCAAAAAACACGCACGTAATTATTTAAGCGTAGTCAAGTTGGACTCGATCAGCCGCCTTACCTCCCCCCACTCCGGACTGCTTTTCTGATTCCACCTTTCATAGTTGACGACCTCCTCAAGCCTCAGCCTTGGCAGCCATCCCGCAGTCTCAAGATCTGGCCTTGCGGCAAAGTCTTCCACATGCCCCAAGCAGAGATAGGCAATGGGGACCACATGCTCTGGCAGCCCCAGGATCTCCCTTAGGACATCGTTTGACAGTATGCTGACCCATCCTAGGCCTATTCCCTCCGATCTTGCCGCCAGCCACAGGTTCTGTACCGCGCAGCACACGCTGTAGATTCCCGCCTCGGGTATGCTGGATCGGCCGATTACAAAGGGGCCAAACCGCCTTGGATCGTATGTGATGCAGAGGTTGACCGGCGAGTCCATTATTCCCTCCAGCTTGAAGGACAGGTACTGGGATCTCCTTGGCTCCTCTACCAGCTCCGAGGATCGCCTCAGCTCCGCGTCAAAGCTCTCCTTGATCCTCTTTTTGGTCTGTCCGTCTTTTATCAGTATAAAGTTCCAGGGCTGTGAGAATCCCACGGACGGGGCGTGATGGGCGGCATTGAGGATGCGGGCGATTACCTCGCCGTCGATCTCCTCTCCAAGAAAGCGCGATCTCACGTCCCTTCTGGTAAAAATGGCCTTGTACAGCCCCGCCTTCTCCTCATGGGTAAAGCCTTCATCCATCTGTATGTCTACCCGTGCTCTGCTTATTCGTCTTTGGTTTTGTTAAACGTTAATAATGTCGTAGCGGGGCCTTGTACGTCATTGGGCCGGTAGTCTAGCTGGTTAGGATACCGCCTCGACACGGCGGTGATCGTGAGTTCGAATCTCTCTCGGCCCACTTTTTTTACATGCCCGTCTTGAACTCCTTTTCCACCACGGACCAGGCAGACTCTACGGTGATCATGCCCTCCGAGCTGAGACCGGCCAGCCGCCCGTCCACAAGCGAGTCATACATGGCCGGGCTGACCTCGTCCCTGTCTATCGTCGTGGTGCTCTTGAGCGGGATCTGTGCGCCGGGGTAGAACGCGGCCCTTCCCGGCATTGCAATGTCCTGGGTCGAGTACTGCCCCGACGCTATGCGCTCCCCCCCTGAAAAGATGTCATAGGCTATCAGCGGAACCGTAAACGTCTTCTCGCTTGGATTGGAGACCAGGAAGGTGGCCTCAACCCTCAGCGTCCCGGAAACCCTGTCCACCGACGAGACCTCCACCCCCGCCAGCTCGACTTGCACCTGCTCCAGCTGCGGGTTGTCCAGGCCAGCATACATTACAAAGCCGCCCATCATGGCAAGCAGTCCCGCTATTGCCGCATACACGATCATCTTGCTCTGTAGGGCCAAACTAGACTTTCCTGACCCCTACGACTAAAAAACGTTGCCGGGGGCAAATAGATAATACTTGATCACTGGAAGGAACTGTAATGGGACTGGAGCAGACCCTCATAACCTGGATACACCTCGTCTCCGCCGCCATCTGGGTCGGGGGCTCGATATTTCTCGGCATAGTTCTGGCCCCCATACTCAAGACGATGTACGACTCCCACGAGGAGAGGATCCGGCTGATGATAAGGGTCGGAAGACGCTTTAACAAGATTGCGGTGCCGTCACTCCTGGTCTTGATTGCGACCGGAATCTACAACTCCAGAAACATCCTCGGCAATCCGGAGCTCCTGCTTTCCAGCGACTATGGGATGTATGTCATGATCAAGATCATCCTTGTCATCCTCCTGATTGCGGTATTTCTGGTGCACGTCCGCATGATCCGCGGGGACGTCGAGGACAGGATAATGGCCGGGCAGATGCCTCAGGCACAGCTGCAGGGGCTGCGCAGGAG